>CAUOQW010000229.1:0-4894 GCA_963506825.1 uncultured Cellvibrio sp. | reverse complement strand
GTACAGCGGGTTGCAATAGTATTTGACGAGTTGAGCATACCGTATAAAAAAGTCGATATAGATCTTGACCGCAAACCAGATTGGTTAAAAAAGTATTCGCCTGCACTTAAAGTTCCAATATTGCTAGTGGGGGGAGAGGTTTCAATATTTGAGTCAGCGATTATTTGTGAGTATCTAGATAGTGGAACCAACAAACTCTTTTCCACGAGTAATCTCAAAAGAGCACAAGAAAAATCATGGATCTCTTATTCGGCATCTATTTTAGATGTCATCGCCAAAATTATTTATAAGTCGAAAGATGATGTAGAAATACTGCGAGACATTGACGATTTAAGAGAAAAAATTTTTGTTGTCGAAAAAGAGCTTGATGAATGGCCTTACTTTAATAAAGACTTCTCTATGGTCGATATCATGTATGCACCGATTTTTAGATATTTTGATTTTTTTGAACGATTTCTTGCGGTCGATTTCTATGGTGGTAATGAAAAGCTTGAGGCTTGGTCGTCGCATGTTTTAGCTCGGCCTTCAGTAATGAATTGTGTTTCGAAAAACTACGATGAGGAATTTAAAGAATTTATTTTAGGAAAAAATAAGTATCTCTACAAAAAGCTAAAATAAGTTTTTACCAAATTAATGAGAATGGTATGTATATCAAGGAAAATAGACTAAATATAACAGCTAGTGTGATTCTGGCCATATTGTGGTCGACGTCGGCTTGTGGTGGCCTAGAAACAATTCGGCCTGAATGAACGTCTTGGAAGTTTTATTGTTACCTACCTCAATTAAATTTATCGACGTTTTTTGAAGTCTCATCGAAATGAAAGTCTTCAGTGCGCCCTCCACAAACGGCACGGAGGGTCGCATGGCTGCCACCTAGAGCCTAACCTTCTCGTCAAGTAGGTCGAGTGCCGCATCAATTGCGGTCATGAATTCGTTAATTTTAATTGGCTTGGTAAGATACCGGAGGAACCCTGCCTTCAATCCCAGTTCAATATCCTGTGGAACAGCATTTGCGGACAGCGCCATTATTGGAATGTGCGCGGTTTCAGGACTGGATTTAAGTAACCTCATGGCCTCAAGTCCACTCATGATAGGTAAATTTATATCCATCAAAATGAGGTCGGGAAGTTGATCGCGCGCTGTGCGTAACCCACTCAAACCATCTGTTGCGATCAACAATGTTAGGTCGCTGCGACGTGCTATCAACTGCTCAACTAAGCTTACATTTGCAGGGTTGTCTTCTACGTAGAGCAAGGTTCGTGGTGCATTAGTGCTGGATTCTCGCAAACTTTGCATTTGCGCAGTGGGACTAATTTCTTCAATGCTAGCCAACGTAGCTATGGGTAGCTCGAACCAAAAGGTGCTACCGACACCGACTTGGCTATCTACCCCGATAACACCGCCCATTAGCTCTACCAATTGCTTTGACACTACCAACCCAATCCCAGTGCCTTCAGCACCACCGGCTTCCTGACCAAGTCGATTAAATGGTTGAAATAATTGCTCCAACATTTCAGGCGTTAAACCACGCCCAGTATCGGTGACGCTGATACGCAGTAACTTTTCTTGTACGACCGCACAATCTACAGTGACTGAACCATCGGGTTGATTATATTTAATCGCGTTGGATAGTAAGTTAACCATCACTTGCTTAAGGCGTGTTTGATCGGCGTCGATATAAAATTTACTCGTGTTTTCCGTGAAATGAATCTTAATTCCCGCTTCATGAGCCTGGGGTAAGATCATCACCTGGCAATCGAGTAACACTTCTGATAAATCCACATTTTCCTGCACCATCATCAATTTGCCTGATTCAATCAGGGCGAGATCGAGAATTTCATTAATCAAACGTAATAGGTACCAGCCGCCTTTTAATATTTGCTCAATCGACACCTTCTGTGCTGGTGTGGGTGATGGCGTAGCCGACTCCATTAATTGGGCAAATCCGAGCACCGCGTTCAATGGCGTACGCAACTCGTGGCTCATGTTTGATAAAAACTCCGACTTAGCTGAATTTGCTTTGTCGGCTATCTGGCGCGCGCTCTCAAGTTCAATATTCTTTTGTGCGAGCGCCGCTTCAAATTGCTTTCGAGCAGTATTATCAGTACCAATAAAGAGATAACCAATGAGTACATCCTGATTGTCTCGCAATGCGGTCACAGAGACTCTTGCAGCGAAGCGCGTGCCATCTGGTCGGATATAGGTTAGCTCGACATTATCTTCAATACCGCGCGCTGCTTTGTAAATAAGCGCATCTAGGCCGGGTGCGATGTTGATACCTAACTCTATACTGAGCGCCACCGCCCGTGCGATTAATTCATCTGGGTCAGTTAAGCTGTCAGGCGTTATTTTATTGATGACGTCAGCGGCTTTGAATCCAAGCATTTTTTCTGCGCCGACGTTGAAGATTTGAATCACACCTTGTAAATCGGTGACAACGTAAGAAAAATTGGGATTATTGAATATCGCTTTTTGCAGTGCATCTACTTGTAGCACCGGCGTTAGGTGTCCCTGCACCGTATTTTCGGGAAAAGTCATAGGAAATCCATTATGGAGAGAGAATAGCTATGTGGAATGTAATCAGATGCGGGAGCCAGTCTGCTTCCCAAAAAAGACAGCCGCGAACGCAGCTTTTGAGGTGAAGCAAGAGTAACCTATTTGTCTTGAATTTGTTTACTATTTGAGGTGCCAGCAAAAGAATGAGACTTAAAGATGGAAAAACTATCCAGCGGATAGCGAACTACATAAAAAAATAGAGGCGGCATATTGTCGCTTGAGTGAATTTTAAAGACTATTCACTTTCATCAAGAATAACTGTCTAGAGCAATGCCGTAGCAATTTAAAACTGCTTCTAAATATGGAGATAGACGTGAGCTTTGTGAAATTTAATGGTGTTGAATATGAAATTCTTCGAGGAAGCGATGTAATCAGGGACGGTATGTATTTAGAAGCTTCAATATCAAGGCCAGATACACGAGATCAAGTATTAGAAATTTTTTATTCAGATACAAAGGGCAACTTCACGATTTCGTATTGTAAGTATGATCTTCCAATGGAACTCGTTGAGTACATGATTATCAATGCTAAAACGGCATTGCCTCCGAATAGAGAGGCATAATTATCCACTCAATTTACATGGCGCTAATATGGCACACTTTCCTTTTTTGCATCTCACCTCGCGCCATCCATCGGCAATTCTGTTGCTGGTCCAGCTGACGGGAATGCTGCTGTATCCGTTTCTTGAAGGAACGCAGGCGGGCCTTGTTGCCTTCAACGCTTTCGGTGTGACGGTGCTGACGCTCACTACGCGCATGGTGCAGCGCACCCCTGGGCTAACCTGGATTAGCGGCAGCCTGGCAACGGTAATCATCGTGTTGCTAGTGCTACAAACGTTTTTTTCGCTGCCCCAGCTGCTGCCGTGGAGTTCTGGGTTGGAAGCGATTTTTTATTTCTATGCTGCAGGCAGTTTGATTGCCTACATGATGGAAGACCTGCGAGCCACGACCGACGAACTGTTTGCCGCCGGTGCAACCTTTACCTTACTGGCTTGGGGCTTTACCCACTTGTACATGCTGATTCAGATACTTGAACCGGGAACCTATGCTGCCGCCATTAACCCCCAAGACATGCGTACCTGGACCGAGCTTAATTATCTTAGCTTTGCGCTACTGTCGAGTACCGGGATTGGCGATGTTATACCGCTAACCCCACATGCACGTGCGGTGGCCAGCGTCGAAATGTTTGTTGGCCTGCTCTATCTGGCTGGTGTGGTTGCCCGCTTAATCGGCCTGACGATGCAATCGCATCATGATGACGAACCGAAGTCCTAAGCTCGAACCTGTAGTTGGTGACCTATCAAATAAAGAGCTGCACTTTAGTTGTATGTGATGCGAAAATCAATTTCTACTATTTTAGAATCTCAGCAGTTACCCAATTACAGGTATCTAGGGCTCGATAAGATTATTATCCCTTTAAGCGACTAGCATCAGCTGCTTCTAACAAGTAAAGCGTTATTCAATAGCGGTAATGCATCTGCATCCAACAAATAGCCTCTATTCTAGCCAGCGCTAGAAATAGATCGCAGAAGCTTTTAAAACGCCGTAGAAAAAATAATATTTCTTATGGCATTAATGTGCCCTCTGCCTGCACTCCCGGAATTAGTAAGGATTACGAAATCAATATTTTGAGATTTGCTCATCATAAACTGAGTTTCAAATCCGTCCCATTGACCATCGTGCGCTAGGTAAGTGCCTACTATAAAAAAGCCATACCCATTTGGCGCGGTGACTCCACGAGCACTCACATGCGGGCGGGACATAGTTGCCAGTGTTTCTGCTGAGACTAATTTGTTACCGCGCATAGCCGCAAAGAAATTAAAAAAATCTTCGCTTGAACTTACTTGTGCCATGCTGCCTTTAAAAAATGTCGTGATTCCGTAATAGGTTCGCGAACTTGCGTAATTAAGGGCATCACCGTATTTTATTTCCTGGTTTTCGTCGTTGATATATGAGCCATGCATGTTCGCCGGACCAAATATATTTTGTTGCATGTAGTTCGGAAAACTGAGGTCGGTTTTTCGTTCTATAACGGTAGCCAGCAACATAAAACCAGTGTTGCTGTAGTCGTGTCGGGTTCCAGGTTCAAACTCCAGCGTAGGATGATCAATCAAGTAATTAATTAATTTACTGTGCGTCATACCTTTAATAATATCGGGACGCCATCCGTCATTAATAATGTCGTAGATACCGGAGGTGTGAGTAAGCAAATGTTCGATAGTAATCTTGCGCCAGGATTGCGGTAGCTCGGGAATAAAATTCAACAGGGAATCCGTAACTTTCAGCTCTCCTTTTTCCACTAACTGCATAATGGCAAGTGCGGTAAAAAGTTTACTTAC
>CAUOQW010000228.1:0-4921 GCA_963506825.1 uncultured Cellvibrio sp. | reverse complement strand
CGCCCGCGAAAATTTCTACGCTGGGGCGATAGTAACCGTTGTCGTCGATATAATTGAGTGTATCTATGCCGTACTTCACGCCGACATTAAAGTCGTCTGCACCGTGATCAGGTGCGGTGTGAACAAAACCTGTACCCGCATCTGTAGTAACGTGATCTCCCAATAAAATAGGAACTTGGCGATTATAGAAAGGATGTTGCAACAATAAATTTTCTAAGGCTGCACCTTTTATGCGACCAACAATTTGATGTTCGCCAACTTGCGCCCGACCAAGTACGTTAGTCACTAAGGCTTCAGCGACTAATAAACGCGTCTCACCCACTTGTACCAATACATAATCCACTTCTGCATTAGCAGAAACCGCTTGGTTTGCAGGTAGTGTCCAAGGTGTTGTTGTCCAAATAACCAACGCAATTTGACCACTTCCACTCAAGCTTTCAATTTTATTTGCAACAGCGGCTTGATCCGAAAATGCAAATTTTACGTCGATGGAGAAAGAGGTTTTATCTTGGTATTCCACTTCGGCTTCTGCCAAAGCAGAGCCACCCACCACACTCCAATACACAGGTTTAAAACCTTTGTGAAGATGACCGTTATCGACGATTTTTCCAAGTGAACGAATAATGTCAGCTTCGAATTTAAAATCCATAGTGAGATAAGGCTTATCCCAGTCACCTAATACGCCCAAGCGAACAAAATCAGCTTTTTGGCCTTCAACTTGTTTCGCAGCATATTCGCGGCATTTTTGGCGAAAGGTTTTTACATCCACTTTATCGCCGGCTTTACCGAGTTTTTTCTCAACATTGTGTTCGATGGGCAAACCATGACAATCCCAGCCAGGAACATAAGGCGCATCGAAACCGCTAAGCGTTTTACTCTTAACGATAATATCTTTCAGAATTTTGTTAACTGCGTGACCAATGTGAATATCGCCATTCGCGTAAGGTGGGCCATCGTGCAAAATAAATTGCTCACGGCCTACACGGGCAGCGCGAATTTTTTGGTAAAGATTATTCGCTTGCCATTGCTTTAGCGTTTCCGGCTCGCGCTGGGCGAGATTCGCTTTCATCGCAAAATCAGTGTTGGGTAAATTCAATGTAGCTTTGTAGTCAGTCATCACGGTCAACTTATTCACTAAATGTGTTGGAAAATGTCGGTGGCCTAAAAATTATTGAGGATTTTTAGGGCCAATCAATACAGCAACTTTTGGGATAATAACTAACACGAGCAGGGCAAACACAGTGCACAGTATGGCGGATGATTCGCGCCCTAAACCTGCTGCAACACCAATGGCTGCGGTTAACCAAATACCCGCTGCGGTGGTTAAACCTTTAAGGTCTTTTTCATCATCACCCTTCAAAATAGCGCCTGCCCCCAGAAACCCTATACCAGCAATAACACCTTGCATTACCCGGCTCACATCGGCGCCAGAAATAATACCGGCTTGCTGAGGAATCAATACAAAAAGCGCAGCGCCCATGCACACTAACATATGGGTTTTTATGCCCGCAGACTTACCACGCTGCTCGCGCTCAAAGCCAAGAATTCCACCTAACAAGGCGGCCATTAATAATCTAACGCTGATGCGAACCAGTTCTGTCACATCATTTAAATCAGAAAATTCTACTAGCACTGTCGAACTAATTTGTTCCCACACATTACTCATAGCCATTTTCCTTTAGATTTGTTCATCAAGCTACAGATTGAAAAACGTTTTAGCCTGCGCTATGTCTGTTTGCAATTGCGCTTTCAACTCGTCGAGTGATGCGAATTTTTTTTCTTCGCGCAATTTATGGTGAAATACAACATCAATCACCTCGCCATAAATAGTGCACGAAAAATTAAACAAATGAACTTCGAGCAAAGGCTTGTTCACGCCATTTACCGTTGGGCGCACGCCGATATTAGCCACGCCTTGCACTTGGGTACTGTCGGTAAAAATAGCAGTGACTGCAAATACGCCGTGCAAAGGTGAGCGGTAACGTCGCAAATTTACGTTCGCAGTTGGCACACCTAATTGTCTGCCCAACTGCTTGCCGTAAACAACACGGCCATATATACCATAGGGTTTGCCCAGCAATTTTTCTGCCTGAGCGAAATCGCCTACTTCTAATAAATGCCGAATACGTGTGCTGCTTACGCGTTTACCCTCAATTTCCAAGGTGTGGGTATCAGTCACCGCAAAACCTAATTCTGCACCTTTGGTTTGCAATAAAGCAAAATCGCCTTTGCGATCACAACCGAAACGGAAATCGTCGCCCACCACCAAATGCTTTATGGCTAAACCTTGGACCAACACGCGATCAATAAATTGCTCGGCAGATAAATTGCGCAGAGTTTCATTGAAGTTGAGACACAAGACTTTATCGATACCCGCAGCCCAGAGTGCATCTAACTTCTCACGCATACGCATAAGGCGCGCGGGGGCTTTATCGCCAGCAAAAAATTCGTGGGGCTGGGGTTCAAATACGATAACAACGGCTGGCAAGCCTTGAGTGCGAGCAACCTGAATAAGCTGCTGTAGTATCGCTTGATGACCTAAGTGGACACCATCAAAGGAACCAATAGTCGCCACGCAGCCTTTATGCTCGGGGCGAAGATTGTGTAATCCGCGGATAAATTCTCGTTGCGCTATCTGCACGGGTTGCTGCTACCTAATTTACAATCGAATAAAATGCGCTCAAATACGCCGCTTTTCAGAGGGCGAGAAGTATACAGGAGCGACCCGCTTTGAGCCTATAAGCGAATCTTCAACTTAATCAATAATCGGCTTTAAAGTGTTTTATTCTTACACCTACCGCAAACAGAGCAGCCAAGTAAGCAATTGCACCGGATATACAAATAGCCATTAAACGCGGTATTCGCTCCATAGCCCCCCACTGCTGCCAGTCAGACCAATAGTATAAAAAGCCCAAGAGCACAGCAGCCATAACCGCGTTAGCGAAACCATACCGCAACCATAGTCTTGGCCAATTGCTGGCCGGATTATAGATTTTCTGACGGCGCAGGCCGCGATAAAGCAAAAACGCATTTACATAAGCTGCTATAGCCGTAGTTAACGCCAAACCCACATGCCCCAACCCCCAAAAGAAAACCAGAGGGAAAACAACGATGGGTTTCATGATGATATTGGCCGCTATAGCAATAATTCCAGTGCGAACCGGAGACTTCATGTCTTGGCGAGCAAAATATCCAGGCACTAAAACCTTAATTAACATAAAGGCAAACAAACCCAAGGCGTAGCCTTTCAAGCTATAGGAAGACATTAAAATATCGCTAGCCAGCATTTCTCCACGATGAAACAAGGTAAACAAAATAGGCTCCGCCAGCACAACCAAGGCAACCGTTGCCGGCAATGCAATCAAGACTACAAATCGGATCGCCCAATCCAGGGTTTTACTGAAATGTTCAGGTGCCTGCGAAATACTTTGACGCGATAAACTGGGCATAATCACGGTCGCTATCGCCACCCCAAACACACCTAAGGGAAGCTCCACTAAGCGGTCAGAATAGAACAGCCAGCTTGCATATTTGTCACCCAAGCTCGTCGCTATTTGCGTGTCTAACAACAGATTTATCTGAGTCACGGAAACACCAAACAGCGCAGGCGTCATCAGCAACAAAATACGCTTTACACCTGGATGCCCCCACTGAACTTTGGGCGATGGCAGCAAATGAATTTGGCGCAGAAAAGGCAGCTGAAACAAGAGTGAAAACAAACCCGCTACCACGATGCTCCATGCCAACGCGTGTACAGGAGTTGCAAACCAAGCAACGCCAAACAGCGCCGCCGCAATCATAAAAACATTCAGAAAAAGGGGGGTTACAGCGGGAATAGCAAAGCGGTCATAACTGTTAAGAATGGCACCCGCAAAACCGGTCAGTGAAATCAACATCAAATAGGGAAAGGTGATACGAACTAAATCAGTGAGTAGGGCAAATTTAGCAGGATCATCGTAGTAATAACCAAAACCAAAAGCGTAAGCGATCCCCCAAGCGCCAAACACGCCCACCAAGGTGACCAACAATAAAGCCAAGCCCAAGCAACCCGCGACCTTATCAACTAAATCCTTAACAACAGCAAGTGAGCCCTGTTCACGCCCAAGCTCGCGATACTCTGATAAAACAGGGATAAATGCCTGCGAAAATGCACCTTCCGCGAAGAGCCGACGAAAAAAATTGGGGATTTTTTGTGCAACAGCAAAAACATCCATCACACCGCCAGCACCAAAAACACTTGCCAACACAATGTCGCGCACCAAACCTAACACGCGAGAGGTCATGGTCATTGAGCCGGTGAGTAAGCTGGAACGCAATAAACTGCGAGATCTGGTCTTAAGGGGTGCGGAGTCAGACACAAAAAATCCTTTAAACAATGGGCGTAAATGCGCGCATTATCCCTGTTCCACCGAGGAAGATATAGGCTTTTGCTGAAGTCTGTGTAAGCCAACCTCCCTGTTGGTCTTTTCAATCGAGGGTTAAAGAGAATTAGAAGGAATACTCAAGACCAACTGAAAGTGTATCTAATTCAAAATCCCCCACATCATTGCGGCGTAAATCAGTGCGCAGATTGAATGATTCGCTCAAGGCGTATTTAACGCCCACACCATACAATAAACCTTGATCAGACAAGCTGTGTTTCTCTAGCAAGCTACCTGTTACCGGTGAAAAACCGCCCGACAAGGTCTTTTCATAATCCATTGCGGTAAAACCCAAAACCCCAAAGATGGCGATATCAGCACCTAAATCGTAAGAGAAAACACCCGCGAGCGATGCGCCTTTAGCATCAATGGTCTGGATAGTATTAGGCGAAACAATAAAAGCTATATCCGGGTTAACTTTGAAACTATCCGTCGCGCTGCCAAAATCTGCGTAGCCCAGCTCAATTGCAAACCAATCGGTAAACTGAAAACCGGCATGT
>CAUOQW010000227.1:0-4928 GCA_963506825.1 uncultured Cellvibrio sp. | reverse complement strand
AGCGCGCTTCCACGCTGGCGTCTTGCAAAATATGAAAATCAATCTGTGTCATAAAGAGTTGATTATTACTTGGCTGTTGAAGGTAAAGAGTTGAGCAGATATTGAACCAGCAATGGTACAGGGCGACCAGTTGCGCCTTTGGCTGCGCCAGATAGCCAAGCGGTTCCAGCTATATCCAAATGCGCCCACGCAAAGTTTTTGGTGAAGCGCGAAAGGAAACAAGCGGCGGTAATACTGCCGCCTGCAGGGCCGCCGATATTGGCGATATCCGCAAAGTTACTGTCCAGTTGTTTTTGGTAGTCGTCCCACAGTGGCATTTGCCATGCGCGATCATTAGCGGTTTGACCCGCCTTTAATATCGCCTGCGCCAAGTCTTCGTTGTTGCTGAACAAACCACTGGCATGATTGCCGAGTGCAACTACGCAGGCGCCAGTGAGGGTGGCAATATCAATTACTGCTTTAGGTTTAAAGCGCTCGGTGTAGGTGAGGGCATCGCACAGTACTAGGCGGCCTTCGGCATCGGTATTGAGCACTTCAATGGTGAGGCCGGCCATAGAAGTGACAATATCACCCGGCTTGGTAGCGCTACCGCTTGGCATATTTTCACTGGCTGCAATTACGCCAACCACATTTATGGCAGGTTGCAACTCAGCCAAGGTTTTAAAGGTACCAAGTACGCTAGCTGCGCCGCACATGTCGTATTTCATTTCATCCATAGCGGCACCGGGCTTGAGGCTAATGCCACCGGTATCGAAGGTGATGCCTTTACCCACTAGGGCGATAGGTGCGTCTTTCTTGTTGCCGCCTTTGTATTCCAGAACAATGAGTTTGGCGGGTTGATCGCTACCGGCAGATACCGACAGCAACGAGCCCATGCCCAATTCTTTCATGGCTTTTTCTTCCAGCACTTTTACGTTCAAGCGGGCTTGACCGCGCGCGAGTCGCTTGGCTTCGCTGGCTAGGTAGGTCGGTGTACACACGTTGCCTGGCAAGTTGCCCAGCTCGCGCGCTAAATCCACGCCTTTGGCAATGGCTTGGCCTATGGCAATACCTTGGGCAGCGCTGGTGCTGGTGATTTTAGTGAAACCGAGGGTGACTTTCTTAAGTACAAAGCTGGGTTCTGCGGGTTTGCTTTTCTGGGAGTCGGCGCGATGTTGGCTGGCGATTAGGATTTCTACCGTTTGGCGCGCTTGCCATTCGGCATCTTTGCCCGCGACATTGATATCGCCAAGAATAATGCTCAAGTCTGAACAGTGAGTGGCTTTAAGGGCATCGGGCACTTTTTGCAGGGCTTTGCGGAAATTATCGCTGGTCACGCTGCCCTGTTTGTCAAGCGCGCCTAAACCAATAACCAATAAACGCTCGGCCGCTATAGCCTGCGGATTTAACAACAAAAGTGCCTGGCCGACTTTACCATCGAACTTTTCGCGTTTTAACAGTGTCTCTAGTTGCTTGGCATCTGCGGCGTTAATTGCGTTGGCGGCAGCCGATAATTTGCCACCTTCAAAACAGGCAACAACTAAGCATTGGGTAGATTGTTTAACGGCATCTAAAATTTTGGCAGTAATTTGCATGAGCAATCCTCAAAGGGGGCGTGATATTTGTGACGAGACTTGCTTTAAACCCAGGTTTGGTTTTAAACCAAAACTTGGTTTAAACACTAAAAGTCTCAAGACAAACCCGAGCAGGTACGTGATAATGCCACACTTTCAATAGCTGTGCAGTGCCTGTGTTTAGCGACTTCTGAGACTTGAGTTGAGCGGTTCACTTGTTCATCTACCTGTGCCTTTTGACGGCTAAAAAACAAACAAACCAATTATTTTTGCACCAAAAAAATTCTGAGGAATTTGAGTGATTATTTTTCGTTATCTCACTAGGGAAATTTTAATAAGCACCTTTGCTGTGTGTCTCGCGCTGCTGCTTATTGTTTTGAGTTACCGTTTTGTGAGCTTGTGTGCGGCGGCGGCGGCGGGTAAATATGCCGTAGATGTGCTCTTTGAAATGATTGCCTATCGCATGCCGGGGTTTGTGCAAATCATTCTGCCCTTGGGGTTTTATATCGCTGTGCTCTTGGCCTATGGCCGTCTCTATATGGAAAGTGAAATGGTGGTGTTATTCGCCTGTGGTTTTAGTCAGCGCCAGCTGTTTGCCATCACTTTAGTGCCCGCTGCTTTTATCGCCATTCTAGTTGCCGTGTTTACCTTTTGGTTGGGGCCAGTGGGTGCTGAGCGCTACGCTAAAATAGTGGAGGAACAGCGAAATCGTAGCGAATTTGATGTGCTCAATGCGGGCCGTTTTCAAAGTTTAGGGCAGGGGCAGGCGGTGACTTATGTGCAAGAAATTGTCGACAATCATAAGCATTTGAACGATGTATTTATTGCGCGCGATGGCGGCGTCAAATCGTCACCGACTATTTTGTTGGCGCGTCACGGTGAGCAAATTCAGCATACAGAATATGACCAGCGTTATTTAGTGTTGCGTGAGGGTTATCAATACGAAGGTCGACCAGGTACTGCAGATTTCCGTATCACTCGTTTCTCAAGTTATGGTCAATATATGCCACCAGTGGTCTTATCGGGTGATTACACTTGGGATACTGATGCAAAATCCACAATGACTTTATTGTCTTCCAATGATCGTGAATTGCGCACCGCATTGCAGTGGCGTATTGCATTACCGGTAATGGTGTTTGTAATGACGCTCTTGGCCGTACCCTTTAGCAAAACCAATCCGCGTCAGGGGCGCTATTTAAAAATGCTGCCCGCGATTTTGGTATTTGTATTTTATTTTGTGTTCTTAACGACTGTACGCGGTTTAATGGAGCAGGGCAAATGGCCTGTGTTTCCTGGTTTTTGGGCAGTGCATGGTGCATTTTTAGTGTTAGGTTGGCTGTTATTTAATTGGGATCGTTTAATGCAACCCAAGCGCCGCACGCGCGTGGAGAAAGCTGCCCATGCGTAAAATCACTCGTTATGTTTCCATGAGCGTGTTTAACGCCATTGCGCTTACGCTCTTCGTATTTATGTCGCTGTTTTTTATTATTACCTTAATTGATCAGTTGCAATCGTTGCGCGGTAATTATACCGCGTATGAAGCACTGATTAATGTGGTGCTGAGAATGCCGGAAGGTTTAAATACCTTAATTCCCTTTTCTTGTTTAATTGGCTGTCTTGCTGGTTTGGGTGCTTTGGCAACCTCAAGTGAGTTGGTGATTATTCGCGCTGCGGGTGTATCGACAAAACGTATTGTGTGGATGTCGCTGCGTCCTGCGTTAGTGTTTATGTTGCTGCAATTGGTGGTGAGTGAATATGTGTCGCCTTACGCGGAGCAAATGGCAATTAACCGCAAAGCCATCGCATTACAAACCAGTGTGAAGCAATCGCAGCAGAAATTGTGGAATCACGAAGCCAACGAATTTATGCATTTTGATGCGGTCTTGCCGAGCGGCATAATTTACGGATTGAGCCGCTATCAACTGAATGATGAGCATCAACTGGTTGCTGCAAGTTTTGCCAAGCAGGCCATTTATCAAGGCGACCACTGGCAGGAAGAGGATGTGGCTATTACTCATGTAGAGAAGGATTCTACCCGCGTAGAAAATATCGCGTCGCGCCGTTGGGATTCACGCTTAACGCCGGGGTTGCTCAACGTATTGGTACTTGACCCCGACAGTTTATCGCTGCGCAATTTGTTTTATTAAAACAATTATTTGAGCCAACAGAAAATTGAAAACAACGATTACAGTTTGGCATTTTGGAAAAAAGCGCTTGAACCACTGGCAACTGCAAGTTTGGTATTGATTGCGATTTCGTTTATTTTTGGCCCGCTGCGCAGTGTGACTATGGGGCAGCGCGTTTTTACTGGCGTGATGTTTGGCGTTGCGTTTTTAATTGCGCAAAAATTATTTGGGCCCGCGAGTTTGGTGTTTGGCTTTTCGCCTTTGTTGGCGGTGCTTTGCCCAATTTTAATTTGTGTGGGGATAGGGATAGCCTTACTGCGCAAGGCGCACTAAAAGTGCCTCGATAGGTTTTTTGAAAGTTTGAGATACTTAATTAATAAGATATTGCACTTTTTGTAACAGAGCTTCTTTATCGATGGGCTTTTCGAGGCAGCCGCGAATCCCAATGGTTGAATCAGAGATAGGGCGCAGGCTGCAACTGTCATCCGAAATTAATACTATAGGTATGCCGGTAGTCTTAGGGTTGCGCGCCAATTGGCGGCATAGGCGCTCATCATTTTCATCGGCAATAGCGGTATCCATAATGATGGCTTCCGGGTGAATCTCCAAACAAATATCCAAAGCTTCTTCAGCGGTTTCGGTATACAAAATATTGTATTGCGGCGTTAGCATTTGAATCAGTGTTTTGGTCTCTTTGGTGTCTTGCTCGACGACTAAAATTGTTTTGTGAATTGCAATGTCGTCCACCAGCGAGCGATTGCGGCCACTGTGTTTAGCTTTGTAAAGCGTACGATCCGCGCGCTTCACTAAATCTTCTAATGAGTAGGTGGTGGCTTGTGCACAACTTGCGCCGCCGATACTCACCGTGACTTGATGGTGGGTAGGCGAAACCTCATGACGCAAGGCCGCTTTTTCTAACTCTGCATTAATTGCGTCAGCAACTTTCATTGCACCCAAGCTATCGGTCTCTGGTAGCAGCACAATAAATTCTTCACCGCCGTAACGTCCCAGTAAATCAAAAGGGCGATTTAGGCAATCGCGAATGGCGTGGGTTATTTTCTTTAAGCAGGTGTCGCCAGCGGGGTGGCCATAGTGATCGTTATAGAGTTTGAAGTGGTCTACATCAATCATTAACACGCTAACCGGTTTTTGCTGACGTGCGGCCAACAGCCATTGCTGTTGCGCCATCTCATTAAAGGTGCGACGGTTATAAGTTTGCGTGAGGCTGTCTAATTGGCTAAGCGCTTCT
>CAUOQW010000226.1:0-4937 GCA_963506825.1 uncultured Cellvibrio sp. | reverse complement strand
TCAAGCGTTGCCGTTGAGCAGGGTCATAAGGATTCAATAAGGCTATCGCTTAAACCAAAAGAATGCGTCGTATTAAAAGAAGGCGATAAATGTTATGCCAGCATTAAGGTCAAATGGAAAGCAAGTGAGTCGGGCTTGTTTTGTTTATTTCGCAAACCTGGTGACGTTAAACTGCATTGCTGGAAAGATGTGAGTGAGGGTCAATTTACGGAAGATTTGGTGATGGACGCACAGGTAGACTACTATCTCGTTCTGGCTGATAGCTCTGAAATACTTAGTCGGGAAACAATAACTTTATCGTGGGTTCATAAAAAATCGAGTAGACCTGAGCACACTTGGCGGATCTTTTAAAAATACATGATGAATCACTCGCCTAAAACAATACTCATTGTAGAAGATGATACAGACCTACAGCAGTGGATAGCCGATTATCTTACCGGAAAAGGTTTTACTTGCACCTGTACGGAAAACGGTGAGGCGGCTGTTAAATTAATTTCTGATATTCAACCGGATGTAGTTTTGTTGGATGGCGCACTGCCGGGTCTTGACGGTTTTGAAGTCTGCAAAGCGGTGCGATCATTTTATAAAGGCGCCATTATTATGATCACAGCCAGAGATGAAGAAATAGATGAGGTGTTGGGCTTAGAAGTTGGCGCAGACGATTACCTGATAAAGCCAATAAGAGCCAGGGCATTGTTGACTCGAATTCAAAAGTTACTTGAAAAGAAGAATACGACTTCTTCGAAGGCACTTACCTTTAATAATCTCGTTATTGATCCGCATTCTCAACGTGTTCTTTTGTCGGGTGGTGACGTAAAACTCACATCAAAGGAGTTCGAGGTTTTGTGGGTTTTGGCTTCGCACCCAGGTGAAATTGTTACGCGCGATACTCTACTCAAAGAATTAAGGGGCTATGAGTTTGACGGTCTCGATAGGTCAATTGATTTACGCATTTCGCGTGTAAGAAAAAAACTTGAAGATCGTACCGATGACCCTTATCGCATAAAAACGATTTGGGGCAAGGGCTACCTCTTTGTAAAAGACGCTTGGTAGCCTGATCTATGCTGACATTACGCACTCTCACCCTCTCGCTCTTGCTCACTATTGTTGTTGCGTCTATCGGCTCGGGCTTGTTATTAGATAAACTCTATTCCAAGCTATATTCAAGCGAACAGACGAACAAGGGTTTAACACAATCACAATTGAATGCTATAGGTGCGCAGCTTTCAGCAATCTTACGGAAGCTTGAAAATAAGGAAGAATTTATACAAGCATGGCAGGAAGAAAATTCGTCTCTTTCGCTAGAAGTAATAGACCGAGACGATATTAGAATTCCGCAAGAGCTTCTGCAGGAATTAGAAAATACGGGCCATATCATTTTATCCTCCTCCACGAGCCTCAGTTACTATTCTTTTTTAAAAGATGGAAATAATTATTTAGTTATACGCTCCCCATTGACAAGTAATCATAAGCAACCTAATTGGCTTCCTGTTCTGTTTACCGTTATTTTTTATTCGCTGTTAATGCTTATCGTGTTTGCGTGGTTATTTCCCTTAATTCGTCGCTTGCAAACTATGCAGTCGTCAGCCAAAAAATTGGGTGAAGGTGACTTGAGCGCACGTATTACCCCCAGTGTTGTTTCTCATATAAAAGATATAGAACTTGAATTTAATCGCATGGCGCAGCGAATTGAAGACTTGGTGTCTGATATTAGTTTGTTGAGTTCCGCTATATCGCACGAAATGCGCGCCCCCTTGGCAAAATTACAGTTTGGTTTAGATGCGCTGCGGGAGGAAGACGATGAGGAGACGCGTCGAATCTATCAGGATCGCCTTGATAAGGTAATAACTGATATGACAAACCTCATTGAGACTTTGTTGAAGTATGCACGCTTGGATAAAAATATTGCGCAAATGCCAAAAGAAGATGTCGATCTATTGGCGTTGTGTAACAACTTAATAGCGTCAGCAGCACAAGGTGATGGTGTAAATAATTCTGAATCGGTAAACATAGAAATTACGTTAAACGCCAAAAATCCATTTTATCTCGTAAAAGGCGATGTATTTTATTTGAACTTGCTTATAGACAACTTGATCTCCAATGCTGTCAAATATGGCAAAGGAAAAATACTGATTAGCGTTAGTCAAAATGAAAATGGAATCTTGTTTGCAATTGAAGATAACGGCCCGGGAATAGAAGAGAATTTTAAACAAGATATATTTAAACCTTTTATTCGTGGTGAAACAGCTAAGAGTAAAGGTGGAGTGCACCCAGTACTGCAAAAAGGTTATGGGCTTGGCATGGCTCTCGTCAAACGCATTGCTGATTTACACAATGTTGAAATTACTATTACAACATCAGAGGCCTTGGGTGGCGCAAGAGTTACGTTACTATTCGTGGAACCCAATTGTGTCAGACTGACCCCTTGTTAATTCAATCGTACCTACGCGATACAAGTTGATAAAAATTGGTACAGTTATAAATTACATGGTGATTTAGCCTATCCCTTCCAAATGACTTAAAGGGATATCAAACATGTACTTCACAAAAAAGAAATATTTTGCAACAAAATATGCAGTGGCTACCGCTTGGTTTTGCGTGGCATTATTAACGGGCTGTTCTGACGAGAATCACAAGGAAGTATCTGGCTCTTCATCCAGCGTTTCCACATCAAGTTCTTCCTCTGTGTCTAGCTCTTCAGTCTCTAGTTCTTCGTCATCTACCTCTTCCGCATCAAGCTCTCCTTACGCGGGGCATTGGTATGCGCCAGCATACGGTTACGTCCTATCGGTGAGTGTTGAGCATAATCTTTATAAGGTACAAACATATAGCATTACAAAAAATTATTGCTTGCTACAGAATGTCTCTAACTTACCACTGGATGAACTTAAACTTGAATACGTTTATTCCAATCATACGAAGGAAACTTTGCTCGAAAGTAAAGGAGAATATCCGCCCGGCGTTGAATATGAAAAAGTGGAACAGCTTCCAAAGGTCTGTGATGAAAATTTACAAAAGGTAAAGACGGATACCGGTTATGCCTTTGATGCTAAAAAAGACTTTAAAATTTTCTGGCAAACATTTAATGAGTTGTACATTAATTTTGAATTGAGGGGGTTAAATTGGGGGCAGGTTTATGAGGAGGCAATAAAGTCTGTAGACAATATTAAAAACGAAGAAGAATTATTTGAGTTTCTCAGTGTGCTTATCGCTCCACTGGGTGATGCTCATGCTGCGTTGCTGAGAGCACCGCTCACTCAAGATTTGGATAAAAGTATAGCGGCAGCAAGAGAAAGTGATGAAACCCTAATCTTTAGTGAATATACACGATTGACTCTGCATGAAAAATTATTGAATGAATATCTAGAGACTATTGAAACTGATGTTGAATTAACTGATACGCAAATAGC
The DNA here is from genome assembly GCA_963506825.1 of uncultured Cellvibrio sp. Classification (GTDB taxonomy): domain Bacteria; phylum Pseudomonadota; class Gammaproteobacteria; order Pseudomonadales; family Cellvibrionaceae; genus Cellvibrio. The sequence goes on along the minus strand of CAUOQW010000226.1, from coordinate 1,527 downwards.
AGCCGCAGAAAATTATATTCTTGTTAGTGTTGAGCAGTTGAAAGATATCATTTTTGGTTATGCAAAGGAAAATTCTGATGTTGAAGTAAGAGCTGCAGGTGAAATTGCTTGGTTTAAAACGAATGATAATATTGGATACTTATTTATAGGCTCAATGTCTGACTACAGCGAAGGCATATCAACGATTGCTTCTGACCTTGCTGTTGGAGAGGCTACAATCAAGGAAGCCTTAAAAGATCTGGCTGATACTGACGGTCTTATTATCGATACTCGCTTTAATAATGGCGGGGAAGATCAGGTGGCGCTTAATTTTGTTCGCCATTTTATGAGTCGGCCGCAAGTGGTGTACTCCAAGTTTTCTGGTAGTGGTGCTTGGGCAACACCGGCGAAAGAGGTAATCTTGGATCCGCAGAGCGATAATATCTATTTAAAACCTACGGCGGTATTAGTGAGTGGGGACACTGTCAGTGCAGCGGAACTATTTACGATTGCTATCTCGTCTCTACCGCAAGTTATGATTATCGGCGAGCCAACCGCTGGGGCGTTCTCAGATGTCCTCGTCAAACGACTCACCAGCGATATCCTATTTGGTGTAAGCAATGAAACCTATCTAGATGCTCAAGGGCATAACTATGAAGGAGTGGGCATTCCTCCCGATATAGCGGTGCCTTTTGCAACACTTCAAGAGCGTAACGGGGGTTATGACAGTGGTTTGAATACAGCGATTGATTGGATTAAAAGTGCGCTCTAATTAAACCTAAGTTTTAAGCCCCGAAAGGGGCTTTTTATTGAGCTACTTCGGCGTTTTAGGCTTAATAGAGTTATTTACTCTAGGCGCTGCCTTCGCTTTAGCGGCGTAGATTTTTTTCACTGGCGCATTCACTGTTTTGCTGCCGCCACGCCTAACTTTCGGGGGGGCGTCAGCGCGGCTTACTGCTTTTTTAGGTGCCGGTGCAGCCTTCACTTTGCGCTGGTTAAGCGGTGGCGATTCGGTCACATCAAAACCTTTAACGCGCACGCGCTTAATTTTGCTACCGACTAAATCTTCAATTAGTGTGAGTTTGTATTCTTCCGCTGGGCACACCAATGAAATGGCGGTGCCTTTTAATCCAGCGCGGCCAGTGCGGCCAATGCGGTGAACATAGTCTTCGGTGAAGAAGGGCAAATTCAAATTCACCACAAAGTCCAAACCTTGAATATCTAAACCGCGTGCGGCAACTTCGGTAGCTACTAACACTTGCAGTTTGCCATCCTTAAAATCTTGCAAGGCGCGGCGGCGTGAACCTTGGGTTTTCTCGCTGTGAATTACCGCTGCATCCACGTTATCCAGTTTGAGCGCAGCAATCAGCTTATCCGCTTCTTCGCGGGTGCTGCTAAAAGCCATTACTTGATACCAGTTTTGGCTGCGCAAAAGGTGCACGAATAATTCATATTTGCGCGCGTCATCCACCGGGTAAACCACATGGTCGATGGTTTCAGCCACGGCATTGCGTTTGGATACCGCTACAATCGTAGGCTTATTCATCG
>CAUOQW010000225.1:0-4941 GCA_963506825.1 uncultured Cellvibrio sp. | reverse complement strand
TGAATAACACTTGTTCAACATTAGGCTCTGGTTGTTTTGCTTTAGCTTTGTCATCTTTTTCTTCTTCGTCATCATTTTTTTCTACACTCGCCGCAGTTTCTTTGGCGATTATGCCCTGAATCTCTGCAAGCGCTTCTGTACGCAACTTCTCTTTGCCTTCAGCCGTTTGCAGTTCATCAAATACTTGACGACTTAACAACATAACGAGGCTATTGCGCACCGCTGGCATATGCAACTCAAGGGTTTTGAGCACAGCTTCATCGCGATACATAAGCGTTAATTCGGCTGGTAAGAAACGTTGGCGGCCATTCACATCGTAATTAACGGTAAAGGTTTTTAACGGAAAGTAGATGGCCGGCTTAGCCGCGACTTCTGCTGATTCGCTCGACTCCGAAGATGTTGTCTCGTCGTCTGCAGCTGAATTTTTTCCACCCATCATTTTGGATACGATAAAAAAAGTTGCCCCAACAGAGATAGCTACCAACAAGACAGCCAAACCAATAAACATAAAGAGCTTTTTCTTTTTTTGCTTCGCCTCAGCCGCACCCGCATCAGCAGGTTGCTCATCTTTATCTTGTTTACCCGGTTTCTCGTCTTTTTTTCCAGCGGCCATGTCAAAACTCCGTCACTTTCTTTGGCTAATAGGGTTTGAGCAATAGCTATGCCAGCTATTGCTCACTAAAGCGTAGCAGCGGATTGTTTGATTGCTAGGGTGGGATAGAAATGAGAAGGCTTTTTTTAGCGGTTGTTAAACGAGGTGCCTGTAATATCAACAAGCTGCGCAAATATTCATCGCACACAGGCAAATAAAACCTGCTGCGGTCTTATTTGCCCTTACAAAAATCGGCTCACTAGGCGTAATGATCGACCAAACGCTGCTGAACTATGGCACTCATGGCGATAGCTGTTTCTTCCTCCGCGCCCACATCTTGGGAACTGCCTTGCCCTTTTTGACCCTGTGCATCACCTTGTTGGCGACTAAAGGATTTATCGGAGACATCCACATTCACTAGATTCAAACCCTGTTCGCTAAACATATCGCGCAAGCGGTTGAGGTTTTGATCCAGTACCTCGCGTACAACGGCATGGTGGCTGGTAAAGTTCACCGTGGTCTGCTCTTGATTAACGCTCACCCTAACTTGGATTGGACCCAAGTCTTTGGGGTGCAAATTAATTTCTGCCGAACTCACATTCTGCGCAGCAAGCCACAGAACTTTTTCACCTACAGCTTGGCTCCATTGCGGTTGGCCAACGGGGACAGGAACCGCAGTTTGTACCACGAAATTACGCGCTGCAGGTGTTTGCTGATCCGCGCCACGCATTAACGAATCCAGCAGCGAATTGGTTGCGCTGCTCGTACTGCTGGAGCTTGGTATTGGCGCAGCAATATCATCTGCACTGTTTGCATCTGGAGAAACTATTGCCTGTAGCGTTTTTTCAAACGCTGTTTTCGATGCGTTCATTTGCAATTGAGCAGTGGTAACTTCAGGATTTACCGTATTAGTAGTTGCCACTGGGTTGTTTGTAGGCACGACCTTCGCGGAGGCAGAAGCTTCTGGCAGCAACGGGACAAGCAAATCTATACCCTCATCAACTAGCTCTGTTGGCTTAGACGTATCAGCCAATGCGACTTGCGGCTGTAGCGGTTTTGTCGGCGCAACCGAAACTGTCATACCCGCCGCCAACGCTTGGGCATCTGCAGGCGCTGCGGCATTAATAGGTTGATTAACGGAAACAACCAGCGAGTTATCGCTAAGCTGTTGCGCTAGATTTTGTTTCAGTAGCGGCTCATTGGCCATTAACGGCTGGCTACTTTTATCCACACTTACTGGTGCACTAGAACTTAGGGATACACTCGCAGGGCTTTCTGATTCAAGTGTTGTGGCATTCGGTTTTGTGGGCACTTCAGCAACCAAATTCAAAGTCGAGCCAGAGTCTGGTTTGATTGACGCTTGTGGTAGAGATAGATTGGGATCAATAACCTCAAGCGTTGCTGAGTTAATTGCACTGGGAGTTACCGCCTCGACATCCAAAACATTCACAGCGGCTGGTTGTACTAACAAAGGCGAGCCAGTTACCGCCTCATCAGGAGGCGCAGAAACTGCTTTTATATCCGCAGATATCGGCACCTCTTGAGTTGGTACCAGCTCGGCTTTCACCAAAACATCTGCAACCATGGGCACAGGAATCTCAATCGCTAGCTCTGTGCTAACTGCCAGTGTCGATGCAATGACACCAGCATCAACCCCGTTAAGAATATTCAAGGCCGTAAGTGCATTTTGGGGTACGTTGGCATTTATATCGGCAGCAAGGATTTTGGCTTCTTGATCAGCATTGTCAGTAAAGCTTTTTGCATCTGTATGGTTATTTTGATCTTTACTTTGATCTTTATGTTGGGATTGTACGGGCTGCTCAGGTACCACTTCACTGCCAATAGTGTTGCGATTTACATCGTTAGACTCATAAGCTGTTTTTTGTTTCGCATGCGTTTCATTGGTCGCCTTAGGATGTTTAACGTCTTTGTTATTTTTAGCCTCATTGCGGTGCTCAACGTGCGTAGATTTTTTAGGATTAGCAGATTTAGAGACTTTCTCGTCCTGACTTTTCTGATTGTCGTGCGCAGCTTTAAAGGTTTGTTGAAAATCGGCAGAAGCCGCATCATTTTCATAATCGCGCTTGGGCGTTGCGGCCGCAGTTGTTGCCGTTTGTAATGCAGGTGATTTCAATAATACATTCGCGTATGCCGATGTGTTATTCATTGCCGCTAGCCCTCTTTATTGCCACTGCCAACCCGCAAAACGGCAAGTGCTTGCCGCTTTAGGGTTGGTTTTGTGATGGATTTAAGTCTTCAAAGAGATAAGAGCAAGGGGGATGCCAATGAGGGGGAGGAGTCAGGATTGAATTTATTAAGCGATAAAATCTAACATCATTTGTTTAACAATGGCGAACTCCGCTTCAATCTCAGCAAGATCGGTGCCGAAATTCGCAAGATCTTTATTCAAGGCTTTATGCTCTAACGCAGCACACAAGCTGGTGAGGCGTAATGCACCAAGATTACTGCAACTGCCTTTAAAGCTATGCGACGCCCTGCGAATAGCATCAAGGTCATCACTACCCACCAACTCATGCAATGTTGCCAGACGACTTTCTGAATCTTGAATAAAGGTTTCAATTAAAAAATTAAAATCATCCTCCATAACCTCCTTCAAGGCATTTAAAGCATCATAACTAATGTGTTGCGTTACACTCATAATTTTACCCAGGCAGAAATATTATGTGTCACGGAATTGCTTGAGAATTAATCGTCGTTAACCCAAGCAAATACGACTTCGACTTTATTGCCAGAACCGTAATAACGCACGGTTTTACAGAGTTTTTCAACGATGCCAATACCGCGCCCGCTGTAACCCGTGGTGGATAAAGCTTTGCCTTGAAGCGCGGTATAATCAAATCCAGCACCACTATCTTCTACACGCAAGGTTAATGAACCGCCATCTATGTTGGATGAATAGGCAAAATAAATATGCACAAACCCACCGGTAATTTCATTCAACAACTTTTCACGTTTAGCATAGTACTCGGCAAAACCTTCTGGCGATTTTTTTAGGTCACCACCCAAACCCAATACGCCATGCTCAAGCGCATTGGAATACAGTTCTGCCAATATAGTGTAAAGGCTGCCGCTAAAACTGCGTAAGTCTGGCTCTTCGGTCAATATGTTTAACAAAAACGGGAGTGGATCAAAGGCTTTAAAACTGGTGGGTTTGACTTCAAAACGCAATTCCCATTCTACCGGAGACAACTGCTGTTTATGAACAAAATAGTGATTGGGATGAAGCAAGTTCTCTGGCGCATCCATACGAATTTCGATCATGGATAAATCATCATCCTGCTCGCCGGAGCCAATAAAATTTTTAACATTTGATAAAATTTCATCGAAGACTAGAGCGGGCTCGCGGCTCTGGGCAAACACGTTCAACAAGCGTTCCTCACCAAACATTTCACCCGTGGGGTTACGGGCTTCGTGAATTCCGTCCGACCACATAAAAATACGGTCGCCTTCATCCAAATCATAAAATTGCACATCATCTTTAAAACTTTTTTCTGGCAAAACACCTAAAGGCAAATGTGTTGATCGCATAGGCGTTACACTGCCATCCGTTTGGCGATAAATCATGCCCGCCGGCAAACCGCCATTCCACACCTTGAGCCGCTTACGACGAAAATTAAAATCAATCATGGTGGCACAGCAAAACAAACCAATCGGCAAAATCGTTTTTAATTTTTTATTGATTTCGCGCAGCACATCCGACATGGAAAAACCTTTGTTCACCATGCCATAAAACGTGGATGCCAAAGGCATAGCGCCAATTGCCGCTGGCAAACCATGCCCGGTAAAATCACCTAACAACACCATCATATTACCGTTGGGGCGAATACCCGCAACCACCACATCGCCATTAAATACTGCAAGCGACGATAAAAAATAACGCACGTTGCTCGCATTTAAACAGCCGCTGTGGGCGACGTTATCAAATACTTGTTTAGCAACGGTTTGCTCTTGCAGTAAACGCTGGTGATGCTTCGCCAATTGATCGCGCTGCGTGATCATGGTGTTGTGCAAACCGCGCATTCGATTAAAAGATTTTATTTTGGCCTTGAGAATAACGCGGTTGTAAGGCTTGGATAAAAAATCATCGCCGCCAGCATCCAAACAATGCACCAGCGAATATGTATCTTGCAGGGAGGTGATAAAAATAATGGGGACCAATTCATCGCCCGCCAAACTTTTAATTTGGCGCGCAGCATCGAAGCCATCCATTTCAGGCATAAGTGCATCAAGCAATAAAATATCGGGGTGTTCTTGTTGAAAGATAGCGACAGCTTCAACGCCATTTTTTGCAGAAAAAACCTGATGCCCTTCTTTGCGCACTATCGTCT
>CAUOQW010000224.1:0-4961 GCA_963506825.1 uncultured Cellvibrio sp. | reverse complement strand
CCTTCTCCCTTTGGGAGAAGGTTAGGATGAGGGATTGATTGTTCCATTGCCCTCACCCCAACCCTCTCCCAGAGGGAGAGGGGGCTTAAGCTGGTGCCATGCGCAGAACGGGAGTCGCCATGAAAAAACTTGCCATTATTTTATTCTTTGCTGCACTGCAAATGTCTTGTACAAGTATTGGTGCTTCTCGTTTTGATGCTGTGGTCAAACAGTCGTGTGGTAAAACACAATCGTGTTTTGAAAAAGTTCAAGCGGCAATTGATGCAGCCCCGCAAGATAATTCCAAGCCTTATCGAATTTTTATTGCGCCTGGTATTTATACCGAAAAAATAACGCTCGCTAAAAATAACGTGCAGTTGCTCGGTGCTGGGCAGCCAAAAACGCGAATTAGCTATGGCGATTATGCCGGCAAGTTAGATGCAGAAGGAAAAAACTTAGGTACGCCTAGAACCTATACGCTGCTGGTTAAAGCCAATGATATTCGTATTGAAAACCTGACAATCGAAAATAGTTTTGATTTTTTAACTAATGATACTTTGGCGGGCGATGACCCCAAAAAATTATCTGGCACCCAAGCGGTCGCGCTGTTTATCGATGCACCCAGCGATAAAGTCTTGGTGCGCAAGGTGTCGCTCTTAGGTTATCAAGATACTCTTTTTGTCAATTCGGGTCGCAGTTGGTTTGATAAAGTTTTTATTGCGGGCAATGTCGATTATATTTTTGGTAAAGGCAATGCACTCTTTACTGATTCGGAAATTAAAACCTTGGGGCGCGGTAAGGCAACCTCGCCGAATGGTTTTGTCACTGCGCCTTCTACACAAATCGCCAGCGAATTTGGCTTCACGTTTATTGATTGCCGCTTAACGCGCGATAAATCTGTGCCCGATAATTCCACACCCCTTGGTCGTCCTTGGCACCCCACCACCACCTTTGAAGATGGCCGCTATGCTGACCCTAATGCGATTGGCAAATCAGTCTTTATCAATACGTGGATGGATGCACATATTGCGCAAGATGGTTGGTATTCCATGGGCGGTACCGCGAAAGACGGCACCAAGAAAAACTTTATGCCGGAGGATGCACGCTTCTTTGAATTTAATACCAGCGGCCCCGGCACTCATAAGAATACAAAACGCAGGGAGCTTGAGGGTGAGGCTGTGAAAGGTTACACAAAGCAACGGATTCTGGGGGATTGGGATATATAAAAGATATCAGCGGTATTACTGGCGAAATTTATAGAAACCTCTCTGGGTGCAAGCGCAGAGAGGTTTTCTTTTTTAGTGAAGTTAATTAGCGTTTTTTAAATATGCGTTTGCATCCAGCGCTCAAATAACAGTGGCCACTGTGCGACGGGTAATTCTGGGGGCGCGCGAAAACCAAATCCATGTCCACCCTTTTCAAATAAATGCGCTTCAATTTGTACTTGCGCTTTGCGGCAGCCCGCAATCATCGCCAAGCTCGCTTCAACCGGAACGGTTTTATCATCCATTGCATGCATCACAAAACAAGGTGGCGTATCTGCAGTGACTTGATCTGCAGGTGAATGTTTAGTGAGTAATTCCGCGTTGGGATTTGCGCCCAATAAATTTTTGCGTGTGCCGGTATGACCAACATTGTCTTGCAAGCTGGCGACGGGATAAATCAGCGCGGCGAATTGCGGGCGCGCCGATAATTTATCGGCTTTATCCACTGCGTTATAACAGCTCTCATTAAATGCTGTCGCCACATCAGATGCGAGATGCCCACCTGCTGAAAACCCCATAACACCAATTTGATCGGGATTGACGTTATATTTTGCCGCATTAAATTTCACCAGACGCATAGCGCGCTGTGCATCTTGCAGCGGCACTCGGGTTTGTTTATCCCAGCCTTCATTAGGGAGGCGATAAGTCAGTACAAATACGGTGATGCCAAAGGGTGTAAAGCGGCGCGCAACATCAATGCCTTCGTTTTGAACCGAGAGAAAACTATAGCCACCACCGGGGCAAACTAAAATCGCAGAGCCATTCGGTTTTGCGGCGCGATAAACACTGACTTCTGGTGTGACAACTCCGCGAATTTGTAGTTGTCGATCACCGCGGGGGCCATTCATGGTTTGCGATAGCGTGGGCGTTACGTTGGTTTTGCCGGGCGGGTCTTGCGGCCAGAGTGCGAAGCGCTCTTCTGCTGGCCATTGCGGCGCGGCGGGGTCGTCGCCTAATGGTGTGCTGGGTAAGCTCGCTGCAAATGCGGTATTGATTTTGGTTGCGGCAGCTATGCCGAGGCTGCCGAGTAAAATAGTGCGACGGTTGAGGTTCATTATTATTCTCCGTTAATACTGTTTAATCCGAATGGTGTTTGCTTAAGCACTTTAATTGATATCCCCGCTCAGGGTGAGCGGGAGCTTAAGTAAGCCTCATTCCTGTTTGATCATAAATTATATTATTGCTTGCCCAATAAAAAATCGCGCGGTTATTTTCATAAGCGCGCGCCCTTTTCTTATAAGTAGCCTTAAACCATAAGTGAATGTAAAAACTTAAATCAAATATTCTAAGCAAGCGCTCACTTCATTGGCGGAACCAATAATCACCGCAACACGTTGATGCAATGCTTCGGGTTCAATATCCAAAATGCGTTGGGTTTCGCTAAAGGCTTTACCGCCTGCGCCTTCCACTAACATCGCCATAGGATTTGCTTCGTACAACAAACGCAATTTTGCCGGTTGTTTTGGGTTGCGATTATCAGATGGATAGATAAAAACACCGCCGCGAATTAATACGCGGTGTACATCGCCCACCATGGCTGCATTCCAGCGCATATTAAAACGCTTGTTGCGCACGCCGGTTTCGCCTGCAATTAAATCGTCAATATAATGTTTGAAGGGTGAACTCCAAAAACGTTGGTTAGCCATATTAACGGAAAATTCTTGCGTGTCGGCAGGAATTTTTAATGCTGGGATCGTCAATACAAATTCTTTGCTGATGGCGTCCAGTGTAAAGCAACGCGTTGCGCCGCCAGTATTAATCACTAACAAAGTCGATGCACCGTAGAGCACATAGCCTGCGCAAACTTGTTGCTTGCCGATTTGGCGAAATTGTAATTCGCTATCGGCAGCAACATCTTTACGCGCTGGATAAACGGTAAAAATCGTACCTATTTGGCCATTGATATCAATGTTGGATGAGCCATCGAGCGGATCAAAAGCAACCACGTAATTGCCGGTTGGATTACCGGCAACAGCATGGTCTTCTTCTTCCGATGCAAGCGCAGCCACCTGTTGATTATTCAGTAACGCATCTTTCAGTATTTGGTTTGAAATAACGTCGAGTTTCTTTTGGGTTTCACCTTGAACATTTTCAGCTTCGGTGGAACCCAATACGCCTGCGAGCGCGCCACGATTGACGCACACTGCAATTTCCTTGCTTGCGGTAAGCAGGGTATCAATGACAGATAACAAATCAGCGTTGACGCCATCGCGTTGCAAGGTTGGAATTAATGTTTCCATAACAGTTACCTGTATTGATTTAAGATCTACCGATACTGATTAACGCAATTAAGATCGGCAAAAGATTGATGCAGGCGCTTCACCATAGACTCTTCACTTTTGCGCAACCATACGCGCGGATCATAAAATTTCTTGTTGGGTTTATCGGCACCTTCAGGGTTGCCAATTTGCCCTTGCAAATAAGCTTCATTCTTTTTGTAATAGTCCATCACGCCCTGCCAGCTGGCCCATTGGGTGTCGGTATCTATATTCATTTTGATCACACCATAGCTAATCGCTTCTGCAATTTCTGCTGGTTCAGAACCAGAGCCGCCGTGAAATACAAAATTCAAACTGTTGTGGCCTAAACCAAATTTTTCACTCACATAGGTTTGTGAATTTTTTAAAATCGCTGGCGTGAGTTTTACATTGCCGGGTTTGTAAACACCGTGCACATTGCCGAAGGATGCGGCAATGGTAAATTTATCGCTAATCGCGCTCAGCACTTCGTAGGCGTAGGCAACATCTTCTGGTTGAGTATAAAGTGCAGAGGAGTCGATACCGGTATTATCCACGCCATCTTCTTCGCCGCCGGTGCAACCCAATTCAATTTCAAGCGTGATACCCATTTTGCTCATGCGCTTTAAATAGTTTGCGCAGATTTCAATGTTCTCGTGCAGTGGCTCTTCCGATAGATCAATCATGTGCGAGCTGAATAGCGGTTTGCCGGTTTGTGCAAAATGTTTTTCGCTTGCATCTAACAAGGCATCAATCCACGGCAACAATTTTTTAGCGGCGTGATCAGTGTGTAAAATGACTGGAATGCCATAAGCTTCTGCAACTGCATGAACATAGTGTGCAGAGGCGATGGTGCCCAAAATAGAACTTTGGTGGCCTTCAAGTTTTAAACCTTTGCCCATAAAAAATGCTGAGCCGCTGTAAGAAAATTGCACAATAACCGGTGAGTTAATGGTGTGTGCCGCTTCCAGCGTAGCATTAATAGAGCACGAGCTAGATACGTTAACCGCAGGGTATGCAAAACCTTGTTGTTTGGCAAATTGAAAAAGTGTTTGTACTTGGTCGCCAGTGGCAACACCAGGTGCAACTAAATTGGCTAATGTGGTCATGATAATTCTCAAGTCAGTTGATGGTTAAGTTCGCTCGCTCACTCTTTAATTGCATCGATCTTATGCCAATGCTTGTTCGGAAACTTGCTCACAAATTGTGAGAAAGTGCCCGGGGTCTAGACTGGCTCCGCCCACAAGCAGGCCATCTATATCTTTCTGTTTTAGTAATTCTGTTGCGTTAGTTTTATTAACGCTGCCGCCGTACACAATGCGCACGCGGTCGGCAATTTCCTGATTATAGAGTTTGGTTAATTCTTCACGAATAAAGTGATGAATTTCTTGCACCATGTCGGGTGTGGCCGCAAGGCCAGTGCCAATTGCCCATACGGGTTCATAGGCGACACAAAGATCTTGGTTTGTTAAATCAACTG
>CAUOQW010000223.1:0-4987 GCA_963506825.1 uncultured Cellvibrio sp. | reverse complement strand
TTAGTATCGAAAGCACAACCGGCTTATTTTCAATTATCTTCGAACGATTGGTTAAACTCGAAATAGATGTATCAAGTCTTTTTAAAATTCCGAGCATTTTCTTTTGAATGCTATCCTCAATTACTTTCTCAGGCGAAATATCAACTTTAACTAAGTAGTCAGCTGCTGTATCTTCAGAGCCAATTAGATCTTCCTCATTTCTCCCTAGTTCATCTTCACCATATATTTTGGCGCTATCAATTCCACCCCTACGCCCAATACTATAAATAAAGCAATCTAATAACAACCCAATATCGCCGCTTACTGCCCGATGCCTACCTGACATTCCGACCCTGACAACTGAATTGGAAAATGGCTCAATGAGAGTTTCTGGGTCAATTTCATGTGAATTATTTTCTTTCTTTTTACTCGCCTGCGCTCTGGTTTCGCTTGAAGTAAAAACCATTCCTTCAAAACATTTCAGCAATCCGCTTAAATTTGGCATATCAGTACCAAGAGAGCCTATTGCTTCTGTTAGAAGTCGTTCTTTTGGTGAGGTGCATTTGTTTATTATTTGATCGGAAAAAATCAAAACAATCAGGGCAATAACTGTATCCTGCACAACAACATTTATCACTCGCCCTTTATTCCGTTCAAAGATTGCTCTTTCAATTACCCAACTGCCTTCATGAAATTTTGAATCGATAGATTCAAACAGGTCTAAATCGTTTTTGTAGCACAATCTGTGCTCTACGCCCCAGCGCTCCATTGCTGGAATATGGATTTCGGAATTGCCTTGAGCTTCAATAATGACTAGATCACATGAAGATTGACTTTCAGTGTTACGTTTAACTTTTCTTTCGGAATGGCTAATTACTGTGTCTAAGCTCGTTACATTGGTAATCGATAAGGATTCAGCTAACACTTTCGCTTCATCCCCAGATACAACAATTATTGCCTCTGCATTACTGGCCTTGCCTGAAGTAATATTCCGAGACCATGCTGGCTCGCTAAAATTTGCACTTCCAGAAATAAAAAGATTGTTGTCACCAGAAAGATAAAGCAATTTTGCATGGGCATATCTATTTAGGGTATTAACCTCGGTCAAGGAATCCAGATTAACAACACGAAGTCTTTTGTCAGAAAAAAGCTCATCCGGTGCGGTAACACTAGATGGTTGTACTGCCAAAACGATTTGGTTTTCACTTAGAGAAGTTAATTTATCTAAGAAGGCCAGCTTGGTATCAAAGAACGCCGACAATCCAATAACGCTAGTAATATTTGAAGGCAAGTATTCTTCTAGTTGCTGCCAAAGACTTCGCTCAGAATTGGCTGAATACAGTAAACGATAGTCAGAGGCGAGAATCTTGGATTGGCTTGATTTCGGTGTTATCCAAGGGCAAAGGTTTGTTGTCCTGTCGAGCACAACACCTACTGAGCTCGGCAATTTGCTCCCATAGACATTAAACCAATCCTTGAATGCCTCAAATGCTTTTATGAATAACTGTAGATGTGCTTCATTTTTATTGACTGAAAATTCAAATACATTGGTGATTTCTAAATTTTGCCCATACCCAGATAGGGTTACATTGTTGCTACCCACTGCAAGCAACCCCTTATTTTTTCCTAAGAGTAAGATAAGCTTGGGATGAAATGCTCCCGAGCAATCCATGGGGGCAAGAACATACTCGTTCCCCGCTTTTGTAGGTGGGTTCTCAAGCATTGCAGCCAGACACATCTTCTTATCAACAAATAACATGTGATGGTTAATGCCAGATGCTTGCATTCTTCGTAGCAAAACTTCTTCATAGAATGAAAAGTTAACATTGAAGGTAGTCATTAGACAGGCTTCGTACCCACCTTTCTTTAACTCATCAAATAGAGAAACGGTTGCAGTCATGATACATCCTTTAAAAAATCCAATCCTATGTCAGTAGGCGCGAGCACTTCGCCTTTGATGCACAACAAACCTAAATCTAAAAGAATTTGCATGGCTTGATTAAAGCGGGGACTTGTATGGGTGGCGGGCGGAATATCTTTAAAATAAATACCGTCTTCGGCTAATTCAAAACGACTTGTATTTTGCCCTTGTTGGCGAAGCTTTCTCATGGCAACACGAAGATGGCTGTCTAGACAATAGGAGGTTGTGAATCTTATAAGAGCATCTTCAACTTTGATCTCTCGTAAAGACTCACTCGTAATTCTAATTACACTTTCAAGATTAATTGGGTAATTTGATAGGTAATTTGGCCGAAAGCTTACGGGCTCATAGATTTTAGCGTTTTCAATTCTGTAGCAGATAGCAGCCAAGCAATTTAAGCTTTTTTCAACAAGATCGACAATTTGATCATTTGTTAAATCTTGATGGGTTAGCTGAACAATTTTTTCAGACAGTTGAATTTCATGATTTGAATTTTTCCACTCAGAAAAAGCAGGAAGCGCCTCAAAGCGTTTAATAAGAAATTGATGTAAAGACAGTGACTGATCGTCAATAACCTTACTGCATGAATGGGATTTCCAAAACCAACTACAAATCTCTTTTGTAGTCATAAACCCATTCAAATTTGAAGCATTTTTTGCAGCATGTAAAACCGAAAAAAATAGGCCCTGCATTGCAACAGCCAATATTTCGTTTCTTTGATACACCTGCCAAATATCAGCAATATTATTTAATCCTTCGTTTAAACTAATGCTTTTGCCATTGTGATCAAATCGTGAATAGGTAAGCCCCCGAAAACAGGCTATATCTAAATTAATTTTTTGCTGTTCACTAATATCAGCAAGTTGAATAAATAAACCGAGTGATTTTGAACGTGACTCTATCGATGCCCGCTCTTCCTCAGTTGCCACTTCATCTTTTATTTCAGCAATTGCCAGCCATCCGCCGCGCATAAGGCCGGTAAGCAGCTTTTTCTCCTGAGTGGAAGAGGATAATTTACAGTGGCAAAATGAGTCCAGATCATCTAAGTTTTTTAGAGTAACTAGATCTGTTTCTATCAATTGCAGAAATAGATCACCTTGAACACCAGAATTCATTGCATTTGCAAGTGGTACGCCAACTTCTCTAATCAGTCTGGCATTTGAAGCCGTATCCCCTGACATGACTTTTAAGCCTTCCAGAACGCCGAAATAATACTGACCAAATCCGCCAAGTGGATTTTTAAAGTAACGATTAATGGGCGCGTCTAAATGAGTAAAATCACTAAGCGATATTTCTTGATCGGCTGCAAGTTCCATCACAATTTTTGTAAGTGTATTACTACCCACAGCGGAGTTTGCATGATGGCCAGTATCTCCCGCCTTTATTCCATGACGAATTGAAATTAAGGTGAATAAGCAGTCAGCTTTTCTCAGCTGGCTAACTATTGTGTTTTTATTTAGCCAGCCGCGTTTATCGAACTCAGCGAACAACCATGGGTAAAAACTATAGTAACGCGCGCGATCCGTTACGTTAGTTATACCTGGAAGCAATTGACTATAGATCTGTATGCACGGTGCCTGAGCACCAAGATGATCAAGCCCACCGGTTTCAAATGGCGATTTTACCCAACCTACTTTAATTGACGTATTCATATTGTCCCTAACTATTATTAAAAGATCTTCTCAACCATCCCATCTAGCTTTGCTTTCACCTTTTCCCAGCTCGGCATAACCTGAGTCATTAAGCGGTAGAATTTTTTGCTGTGGTTGTGTTCGGCTATGTGGCATAGCTCGTGGAGGATTACGTAGTCTATGCATTCGCGGGGGGCTTTTACTAAGTGGGTGTTGAGCGTGAGCCTTCCCCTTGGGGAGCAGCTGCCCCATTGTTTTTGCATGACTTGAATGCGCAATGGCGGACTATTTTTAACCCATAGTGCTTGTTCGATGACTGCATCTAGGCGGCGATGAAAAATGTCTTTGGCGCGTTCTTTGTACCAGGCATCCAACAATGCTTTTACGTTATCGCCATTTCGTTGTGAAAGTCCTACTTCAATTTTTCCGCGCAGTAATTTTACGTAAGGCGATTGATCGCTCAATTCAATTACCTTTAAGACATATTGTTTACCTAAATAATAATGGCTTTCTCCGCTGACAAACTTGCGTGGTGTACTGTGCTCTAGTTGAGATCTAAATGTTTTAAGTTGACTGTAGATCCACCGCACTCGCTTTTTTACCGCTGTAACGACATCATCTTGCGATGCACTACTCGGTGCTTGAACTATAACCGAGCAATCAGGGCGCACTTGAATAAGCACACGTTGAACATCACTGACGCGATCTTCCCGCGTAAAGCGAATGACTTCATCGCCATAGGCTATTGAATAACAACTATGAGAATAGCTATGCGAATGCTCCCTAGGTGTACGAGGTGCCTTCTTGGTTGCAGGTTGAGCGATGGCTAGGTTCATATAAGTATTAAACCGCTCCCAAGCCAACACGCGTAATTTGTACAATTAACTCAACAATTGCCTTGGCTTGATCCATGCCAGCACCAATATTTTTGCATTCGCCAAAAATTCGAGGTAACAATTTTTTGCGAATATCAGATTCAATGCTCTGAGGGTTAATGGAGTTTTCAGCAACAGAGACGTTCACCATTTCATCTACGTCGAACGCTAGCTGAACCCATTTCGCTTGGGCTTGCTCATCTAACTGCGCAAACAGTTCAGGCATTGTTTTTTTGGCTACACCAAAATAAGCCTGCGCATGGCGATTGCCTTTAAAGCTATCGGGCAATTCGTCTAACTGCCGGTTAACAACTTTCTCTTCAAACTCTTTAAACAGGAGGTATTGCTTTAACGGGTGATCAAAAAGACTTTCCGCTTCTTCGATGGCTTTACGAAGTAATTTTGAAAATGCTTCTTGTGCATAGGGATCATCACGCAACTCTTGCTCGATCATCTTGGTGATACGAGTTTTAATAATATCGGTTTCGTTGCGTGTTTTTTCTTCGTTCCAATCTTCAGGCTTGGGTTTAACGCCCATCTTGCCAACTTCATAAACACCGGCTGGCTCTTTAACACCCACA
>CAUOQW010000222.1:0-4997 GCA_963506825.1 uncultured Cellvibrio sp. | reverse complement strand
CACTTTAAAACGGATTGCGAAAATGTAGCTGTCATTAAATTAGTTGTCATTATTCAGTTTTGTCTTCTTTCTTTTTAAATAAGTTTCTGAGCGTGTCTTTGGCTTTTTGGGCAGCGCCTTCACCGCCTAATTTTTCATCCAGCTTTTTAATCAGTTCAGTTTTTTTGGTTTCCGCTTTTTCGCCGTATTTTTCTTTCAGCTTGTAGGCCGCAAAATCTTTAATAAGTGCATTGAGCATATCTTTATCGGGGCGGCAATCGCTCGCGGGATTAATCTCCGCGTACTTACCTTGGCAGCGTAATAAATTCATACTGCGCTCAGCCCAATAATTGCTCGTTACTTTGCAGCCTTGCGCGCTGGTGGTAATGCTCGTAGGCGTATCCGTAGCATCGCGCACTAATTTAAGCGGTAGCGAAAAATCGTAACTGCCATTCACCAAATTGATATTGCCATTTGAACCCAAGAGCAATTTCTCTACACCGGCATTTAAGCTTTCAATATTAATCACGCGCTTAGCCATGGTGATTTTACCCGACAACTCGCGCAGCTCGGTATAGCCATTCCAGGTTTGTGCAGGCGCATCTTCACGATTGACGAGCGCAATAAATTTACAAAACTGTTGCTCAATATTAAGCGGCGCTAAACGCATTTTTACCCCAGAGAAGGTGGAGTTAGCGGTGAGCGAATCCATAATCTGGTTTTTAGAAACACCTGTTGCATGACCGCGCGCGTTGGCTTCAATGGCGCCAGTGAGCTTTAATTTTTCATCTAACTTTTTAGCTTGCAGCACAGGCGCAACCTCAATGCCCTGCAATACGGCTTCAAATTGTAGCTGCGGGTTTTGGTTGCGAGCATCCACTTCGGTTTTTTGGTGAATAGTCCCACTGTAAGCATTGGCATTTAATTGCTGACGCAAAATACCATTTTTGGAGTTTACCGTTAACAGCGATTTTTCTAACACCAAATTGGTATAGGTTAATTTGTTAAAGTTAAGTTTGATATCCGCATTTAAAGTCCGCAGGGTTTCTACCGGAATTAAGGGTTCATTGCCGGTGGCATCCGTGGTTGCTGCGGGCGTTTTTGCATCAGCACTTGGCGCGAGGTAATCATCCAGAATCATCTCACCGCCTTGCAAATCTACCGCAAGCGCTTTGCTTGCAAAATCTGCCAAGCCCAAGCTGCCTTTGAAATGGGTTTTATCCACTTGCAACTGCACACCACTCAAGGCCACGTGTTTTTTATCGCCTTTAAAATCGCTACTTACACTGAATTCGCTTAAAGCTTTGGGGTTGGCGGTTACGGGCTTCACTCCAAAGGCCGCCATTAATTGTTTGAGATTGGTGGCGGGAATGGCAAACTTACCTTGATAGTTCAAGTTATTTTTTAAGTCATCCACCTTGAGTGAATAAGTTAATTTAATGGTCGCTGTGTCGGCAGCGTGAAGCTCTAATTGTAAATCGCCATTATCAAGTACTACAGAATTAAAGCCTTCACCAATCGCCACGCTGGTGTGTAATTTAGTTTTAATAGTCGTTGTCGTTTTGGGTGTGGATTTGGTATGACTGATCTCGGTTTCCGATGACACATCCACATCAAAAGGTTTACCCTTAAGATTCACATTATCCATCGCCACATTGATATTTTTAAGCGCCAACTTTTGGCCACTGGCAAGATTGTTGTAAGTGACTTGGCTATTTTTTAGATTAATTTCTTCAATGGCGAGCTGTAATTCCTTAGCGCTTGCATTAGCAGTATTTTCGGGTTTTGTTTCTGCATTTTGTTGCTTGATAAGTTTTTCCCAATTGCCCACGCCTTGCTCGTCTACTTCAAGATCAATAACTGCGCCATCTACCAGCACATGTTTAACTTGAATATCACCTTGCATTAGTGGAACTAGCGCAACTAGCAAACTGGCCTTTTTTACGTCGGCAATAATTTTTTGCGGGGCATCGCTATCGGCAATAGCAACTTCGTTTACCGCAAGCCCGATGGAAGGCCAGAGTGCCCAGCTCAAATCGCCGCGCATATTGAGCGCTATGCCCTGCTTGGCGGCTGCGTCTTGAATGCGTGGCTTGAATTTATTGGCATCCACCACCAAGACCAACACAATGATCGCAACGACAACAAAGGCAAGAATATAAGCGGTAATTTTTAGCACAGATTTAACGGCCATTTGTGTACTCCTTAATATCAATGGATGCGACAACTTAACGCAGTATGACTCTTTATATACGCCAGTGTAATGACATGTATGCATTCGGGTCTATACTGACCAACAAACCCTATCTACCACTCTAGTATTCGCACAACAATAAATGACAAGCATCGATTTTTTGCAGCGCCTTGCTTTACGCTTGGTTTTACGCCTGCGCACAGGCACGCCTGTAGCGATATTAGTATTGCTCGGTTTGGTTTTGCCCTGTAAAGCCCAAGATGTGATTGAAGTGGGTTATACCGGAACAGACTCTGTCAATATTAAAGATGATCGCAACTTATATTTCATTGAACTGCTTAATCAAGCCCTCGCGCGCTCCGGCAAGCCTTACAAAATTGTTATGCGCGTGCGCGGCGCAACTCATGCCCGACAAATGCAAATGGTGGTAGACGGCCTGATTGATGTGCTTTGGGACGCCCCCAGCCCAGAAGTTGATAAGCGTTTAATGCCCATTGAAATCCCCATTGATAAAGGTTTAATTGGCTGGCGAATTTTTTTCATCAATGCCGATGATCAACCCTTGTTTGCAAACATCACTACCGAAGCAGAACTCAAAAAAATTCCCCTTGGCCAAGTAAAATATTGGCATGACACTTCTATTTTAAAAGCCAACCGTTTCAACCTTGTGGAAACGCCTTCTTATAACGGTACCTTTAAAATGCTGATGTCCAAACGCTTTAGTTACTTTCCCCGCTCTATTGCTGAGATTTGGTCTGAACAAACCAATCAGCAAGCTATGTTGACCAATGTGACAGTGGAAAAACATTTGGTGTTGCAGTATCCCATCGCCTATTTTTTTCATGTAAGCCAAAAACAGACAGTGCTAGCGCAGGATATTCAACAAGGCTTGGAAAGCATGTTGCGCGATGGCAGCTTTGACAAACTGTTTCAGCAATACAATGGTGAGCTTATCGCCAAAGCCAACTTAAAAAATCGCCGTCTTATACGGATTAAAAATCCTTACATGACCGAGCAAACCTATCGCAAATTTGAACATTTTTGGTTTAACCCCGAAACGCTAAACACGGGAAACCCAGCTGATTTAACCCAGTAAAAATGCCCCTCGCCCCCTACGCACTAAGGATTCAACTGGTACAAGTACGCGCTGGCCGTTAGAATAGCGGCCTTTTTCACCCCCTCCTTTCTGATATCTGAGGCACCTCATGGGTTTTAAAACCGCGCTTTACGCTACCCACCAAACAATGGGCGGCAAGCTGGTCGATTTCGGCGGCTGGGATATGCCTTTACATTACGGCTCGCAAATTGAAGAGCACAATCATGTGCGCACCGCTTCTGGCATGTTTGATGTTTCCCACATGACCGTGGTGGATGTTAAGGGCGAAGACGCCAAAGCGTACCTGCAATATTTGCTCGCTAATGACGTGACCAAGATTGAGGCCATCTTGGGCAAAGCGCTCTACAGCGGCATGCTCAACCCCGAAGGCGGTGTAATCGATGATTTGATTATCTATAACATGGGCGGCTGGTTCCGTACGGTAGTTAACTGCGGCACCCGCGAAAAAGACTTGGCGTGGATGAACAAAATCGCCGCTGACTTCAACGTAGAACTCATTGAACGCGATGACTTGGCGATGGTCGCCATTCAAGGCCCCAAAGCCATCGAACTCACCAAAACCGTGGTTTCTCCGGCACGCGCAGCCGTGATTGATAACCTGAAAATCTTCCAAGGCTTGCCCGAAGACGAATGGTTTATCGCCCGCACGGGTTATACCGGCGAAGATGGTTTGGAAATCATGTTGCCGAACGCAGAAGTGGAGGCTTTTTGGAAAGCCCTTAACGCCGCTGGCGTACCTGCTTGTGGTTTAGCTGCGCGCGATACCTTGCGTTTGGAAGCAGGCATGAACCTCTATGGACATGAAATGGACGATAATGTATCGCCCCTCGCCGCCAACATGGGCTGGACAATTGCCTGGGCACCCGCTGAACGCAACTTTATTGGCCGCAGCGCAATTGAGGCCGAAAAAAATGCCGGCCCCGCGTTTAAATTGGTGGGATTAGTACTGCGTGAACGCGGCGTTATGCGCGCGGAACAAGTGGTGTCTGTAGACGGCAGTGAGCAAAAAGGCGTGATTACCAGTGGGACTTTTTCGCCAACTTTAGGCTATTCTATAGCTCTAGCGCGCGTACCTGCGACCGTGGGCAGCCAATGCCATGTAGACATGCGCGGCAAGCAAGTATTAGTGGATGTGGTTGCGCCCAACTTTGTACGCAACGGCAAACCTCTGGTTTAAGTATTGCACCGACCAAAAGGAAACCTTTTCAATTCAAGACTCGCCGTGAATACGTCCGTGTAGGCTCATCGTCGGCATCCATGCCTCCGGTGGTCTTGAATCAAAAAGCTTTCCTTTTTTGACCCCCTTACAAATTTTCAAAAATTTTAAAGCACAGGAAACCATCATGAGCGACATCCGCAAAGAATTGAAATACCTCAGCAGCCACGAGTGGGCACGCGTTGAAGAAGACGGCACCGTAACTATCGGCATTACCGACCACGCACAAGACGCCTTGGGCGATGTGGTTTACGTAGAAACCCCTGAAGTGGGCAGCCGTGTATCTATCGGCGAAGAAGCTGGCGTGGTTGAATCTGTAAAAGCAGCGTCCGATATTTATTCACTGGTAAGCGGTGAGGTGGTTGCCGTAAACGAAGCCTTGGCTGATGCCCCAGAAACCGTTAACTCATCTCCCTACGACGATGGCTGGTTCTTCCGCGTTAAACCAGACGATTTGGCGGAATTGGATGAAGCTTTGGATGCACACGATT
>CAUOQW010000221.1:0-5015 GCA_963506825.1 uncultured Cellvibrio sp. | reverse complement strand
CTATTTGCGGCGGTTCCGATGGCACCAGCGGCATTAGTGCAAACCCTGCAGTAGGCCGTTGCTTTGATGCATTAGTTGCAGCCAATGCCACCTGTATTTTTGAAGAAACGGGCGAGCTTATCGGTTGCGAAACCATAATGGCAGATCGCGCAGTGACCCCAGAACTCGGCGCTGAAATTGAAGCTTGTGTTGCTAAAGCAGAAAATTATTATCGCATTATGGGCTTTGGCAGTTTCGCACCAGGTAATGCGGATGGCGGTTTAACCACCTTGGAAGAAAAATCCATGGGTGCTTATTCAAAATCCGGTTCATCGCCTATTAGCGGTTTAATTAAACCCGGCGATATTCCTCCCGCTGGTGGCCTATATTTATTAGACGTAGTACCCGATGGCGAACCGCGCTTTGGCTTCCCCAATATTTCTGACAACGCTGAAATTATCGAATTAATCGCCTGCGGTTCACACGTGATTTTATTTACCACTGGTCGCGGCTCAGTGGTTGGCTCGGCAATTTCTCCTGTGATTAAAGTCTGTGCGAATCCAGAAACATATCGCCGCTTAAGTGAAGATATGGATGTGAATGCTGGCCGAATTTTAGAAGGCGAAGCAACGTTAGATGAAGTGGGCGAAGAAATTTTACAAAATGTTATTGATGTGGCTTCAGGTAAACGAAGTGTGTCAGAAGAATTGGGGCACCAAGAATTTATTTTGACCTATAAATCCTTTGAACCCATTGGCCCGAGTTGTTTGCCGGTTAGGTTGGTCGGCTAGTTGGAGAGTTGGGAGCTGGGTAAAACTTTGCGAGACACGCCGTAAATACGTCCTTGTAGGCTCGACGCCAACATCCATGTTGTCGACGGTCTCGCAAATTTTCACCCAGCTCCTATCGAATATTTAATTCATTTTAAAAGATTTAACATCATGAAACGTCTAGAAGGCAAAACCGCAGTAATCACCGCAGCAGCCCAAGGCATTGGCCGCGCTAGCGCTGAACTTTTCGCTGCACAAGGTGCACGCGTAATCGCAACCGATATTAATATCGATGCGCTAAAAGGTATAGTTGGCTGCGAAACACGCAAGTTAGATGTTTTAAAGTCCGATGAAGTCGCGGCGCTCGCTCAAGAAATTGGCGCTATAGATATTTTGTTTAACTGTGCGGGTTATGTGCACAGCGGCACTATTTTGGAGTGTGAAGAGAGTGACTGGAATTTTTCGGTCGATTTAAACGTGACCTCCATGTACCGCATGATTCGCGCGTTTTTACCGGCCATGATTGCCAGCGGTGGCGGTTCGATTATTAATATGTCGTCAGTGGCGAGTTCTATTAAAGGCGCGCCCAATCGTTTTGCTTATGGTATGACCAAAGCTGCAGTGATTGGCATGACGAAAGCTATAGCAGCAGATTTTGTTACACAAGGTGTGCGCTGTAATGCTATTTGCCCTGGCACTGTACAAACACCATCGCTTGAGCAGCGCTTGCATGCAACCGGCGATTACGAAACTGCTTATAAAAATTTTGTAGCGCGTCAGCCAATGGGGCGTTTAGGTAGCGCACAGGAAATGGCGCAGCTCGCACTCTATTTAGCGAGCGATGAATCTGCATTTACCACTGGCACCATCAATATTATTGATGGTGGGTGGAGTAATTAATTTTTATTGCCAAAAAATATTCAAAAATTGTTGAGAGAAAAACATGAAATTATTGAGATATGGTTTGCCCGGCCAAGAGCGCCCAGGAATTTTAGGTTCAGACGGTAATGTGCGCGATTTGTCGGGCGTAATTGCAGATGTTAACGGCGCAGCGCTTTCAGACGAAAGCCTGAAAAAAATTGCCGCCGTGGATATTAAATCATTGCCGCTGGTTGCAGACCCTGTACGCTTTGGCGCCTGTGTAAATAACGTTGGTAAATTTATTTGTATTGGTTTGAACTATGCTGATCACGCTGCTGAGTCAGGTGTTGCTGTACCTTCAGAGCCAGTAGTGTTTATGAAAGCAACCAGTGCAATCACTGGGCCTAATGACAATGTGATTAAACCGCGCAACTCCACCAAATTGGATTGGGAAGTAGAGTTGGGCATTGTTATAGGTAAACACACCAGCTACGTTTCAGAAGCAGACGCAATGAATCATATTGCCGGTTATTGCGTGATTAACGATGTGTCTGAGCGCAACTTTCAATTAGAGCGCCCGGGTGGTCAATGGGATAAGGGCAAAGGTTGCGATAGCTTTGGTCCTATAGGCCCATACTTGGTGACAAAAGATGAAGTGATAGATCCACTGAATTTAAATTTGTGGTTAACCGTAAACGGTAAAGTCTTTCAAAATGGTTCTACGAATAAAATGGTATTTGGCCCCGCATTTTTGGTGCACTACCTCAGCCAGTTTATGAGTTTGCAACCGGGCGATGTTATTAGTACGGGTACGCCACCGGGTGTAGGTCTTGGTCAAAAACCGCCGCTTTACCTAAATGAAGGCGATGTTATTGAGTTAGGTATTGAAGGTATGGGGACGCAAAAACAAGTTGTGGTGCAGGCTTAAGATTGAATTTTTTTATTCGATAATTCCCGCATTGCGGGAATTATTCTTTTCGGCAGCATTAAAAATTTCATAAAAATAATGGTAAATTAAATTATGCAAAAAAAATCCTACCTAATGAATTCGGTCATTATCACTTGCTTTAGCTTGGGTCTGGTTGCCTGTAATCATTCAGTTCCACAAAAAGCAGAAGAAAAATCTCCAGCGACTAGTCAAACTTCGGTTCTTGCTCAAGGTTTAAGTTTGTATTCTGGTCGGCCCAATCCAAATATTCGTATCGCCATTGAAAGTCCAGCAGCGCAGCAAGTGCTCGAAGGTGCTCAAGCGCAAGTGCCTAAAGTGGCGGGCTCTTCTGCACCCAATGCGGATGTCAGTCTTATCAAGTCTGACAAAAGCGCAAGCGGCGATGCTCTAACCTTTGCGTGGAAAGATTCATGGCGTGCAGCGCTGAATTTTGAAACAACAACTCCACTTAATCTTACGGATTATATGGCGGCTGGCGTTGTTGAATTTGATTTGAATGTCATTGAGCTTGCCAAAGGTGGTTTAGCCTTTAAATCAAAGTGCCTTGGGAGTGCTTGTGAGCGTAAAGTTCCTTTTTTGTCGGAAGGTCGTAAATTGGCCGGTAAAGGTTGGCAGCATTTTAGTGTGCCGCTGAAATGTTTTGTGCAGGATGGTGATAACTACTCTGCGGTTAATTTGCCCTTTGCGCTTGAAACCGGTGGTGAAGGTAAAGTGGCTATTGCAAATTTACAGCTCGCAAAAACCGGCACAGCTAATATCGCATGCCCTGATTACAAAGCACTTTCGGTAACGCCTGATATGTTAAATGAATGGTGGTCAGTAAATTGGTGGTTGCCACGTCACTTACAAAAATTGGAAGAAGTAAAAACTAAAAAAAATGCGCAAGTCGTTTTTATTGGCGACTCTATTACTCAGGGCTGGGAGAAAGAAGGCTTTAATGTATGGAATCACAACTACGCAAAATACAATGCAGTCGCTTTAGGTTTTGGTGGTGATCGTACTGAAAATGTTTTATGGCGCTTACAGCATGGAGAGGTGGATGGTTTAAACCCTAAAGTTGCGGTGCTTATGTTTGGCACCAACAATACCGGTCATCGCCAAGAGAAACCTGAATTTACTGCTGCTGGTATCAAGCGCAATATTGACGAATTGCAACAACGTTTGCCCAATACCAAAATTTTGTTACTTGCAGTCTTTCCTCGCGACGAAAAGCCCGATGGTGAGTTGCGCCAAATTAATAATGGTGTGAACGCTATTATTTCTGGTTTTGCGGATAACAAAAAAATCTTCTTCCTCGACATCAATCAATCTTTTTTGGATGCCAATGGCGTTTTACCCAAAACCATCATGCCTGATTTGTTACATCCTAATGAGCAGGGCTATGAAATTTGGGCTAAGGCGATAGAACCCACGCTAAAAAGTTTATTAAAAAAGTAATTTGAAATTTGTAGCCGCGTTTAAAGTGCGGCTTTTTTACACGAAAAATTTAGTGGTGAGATTGATATGATATTTAAGAATAAACTAAATCTCTGGGCAGCCAGCATTGTAATGTCACTCACTACAATTGCTCATGCAGATGAAAATTATACTTGGGACAGTATTGCAATCGGTGGCGGCGGTTTTGTTTCCGCAGTGGTGCCCAGTAAAACTGAACAAGGTTTGGTTTATGCGCGTACCGATGTGGGCGGCGCCTATCGCTGGGATAAAACCAGTGAGCGCTGGGTTGCCTTAACCGATTGGGTTTCTGATGAGCAAACAGGTTTTTTGGGTGTGGAGTCACTTGCACTTGACCCACAAAATTCTGCCAAAGTTTACATGCTTGCAGGCATCAGTTATTTCAATGGTGGTAAGACCGCTATTTTACGTTCAAATAATTATGGTAAAACTTTTACTGTCACTGATGTGACCACCCAATTTAAAACGCACGGCAACGGCATGGGGCGTCAGAATGGTGAAAAATTACAAGTAGACCCTGCAAATTCAAATATTATTTATGCGGGTACGCGCGCGAATGGTTTATTTAAAAGTAGCGATGCGGGCGCAACTTGGTCGCGTTTAGCTGGTTTAAATGTTACCACTACACCTAATGAAAATGGTTTGAGTTTTGTATTGCTGGATGCAAACAGTGCATCGGGCGGCAGCGTGCAAAAAATGTATGCGGGTGTTTCGCGTTATTCGTCAGTGGGTGAAAATTTTTATCGCAGTAATGATGGCGGAGCAAGCTTTACTGCTATCACCGGTGGCCCTGCTAATTTAATGCCGCAGCGTGCAGTTATGGCAAAAGACGGCAATATTTTTATCACTTACGCGAATGGTGCAGGCCCTCATGGACACTGGAATACCGCCTTAAATGAAGCCATGGATAAAGGCCAAGTGTGGAAATTTAATCCTGGCAATGACACTTGGGCTAATGTAACTCCGAGCGGTGTAACGCGCGCATTTGGTGGAATTAGTGT
>CAUOQW010000220.1:0-5017 GCA_963506825.1 uncultured Cellvibrio sp. | reverse complement strand
TACGGAAATCATGGAAGCGATAATCGATATTATTGTTCGCCAACCAGTCGCGCGCTTTTTTTACGGTGTCGCAGTTTTTAATGCCGTATAAAGTAATCATTTCGTCGCTCATTTTTTAAAGACCCCTCACCCTAGCCCTCTCCCAGAGGGTGATCTAAGGTTTCAACACAATTTTAGGTTTCTTACGATTCGGATAACAAGTTCTGCAAATTTCACACACTGTGCCATCGCAACCGCGAGCGGAACAAAACTCGCGGCCATAATAAATAATTTGTAAGTGCAGTGCATTCCAACTTGCTTGTGGGAACAAACGCTTTAAATCTTTTTCAGTTTGCACCACATTTTTACCGTTAGTTAAGCCCCAGCGCTGCGCCAAACGATGTATATGTGTATCCACCGCAAAAGCCGGCACACCAAAAGCTTGGCTCATGACTACGCTGGCGGTTTTATGGCCGACGCCAGGTAAACGTTCCAATGCTTCCCAATCTTGCGGTACTTGGCCGCCGTGTTCATTCACTAGTATTTGCGACAGTACGGAAATCGCTTTGGATTTTTGTGGCGATAATCCGCAGGGGCGAATTATTTCCTGAATTTTTTCTACCGGCACTTTTGCCATATCGTATGGGTTATCTGCCAATTCAAATAAAGCGGGTGTTACTGTGTTGACGCGTTCATCGGTGCATTGTGCGGATAATAAAACCGCAATCAACAGGGTATAGGCGTCCTTATGTTGCAAAGGAATTGGCGGTGCAGGGTAGTGGTTTTGCAATTTTTGCAAAATGTATTCTACACGCTCGCCTTTGCTTAAGTTTTTTAATATGGTCATAGCGATTGCACAAATGCTTTAATACGTTTTGCTGCTTCAATGCATTCCGCTAAAGGTGCGACCAATGCCAAACGCACATAGTCTTCACCGGGGTTTATGCCATTGGCTTCGCGCGCTAAATAGCTGCCTGGCAATACGGTGACTTTTTGGGCAGCAAATAATTGCTGTGCAAATTGCTCGCCTTTGATTGGCGTTTTTGGCCAAAGATAAAAGCTTGCGTCAGGTTTTTGCACATCTAAAACACCATCGAGTATTTCCAGTACTGCATCGAACTTTTGCCGATAGGCTTCGCGGTTTTCAATAACATGAGTTTCATCTTGCCATGCGGCAACACTCGCTAATTGCGTGGGCACTGGCATAGCACAACCGTGATAGGTGCGGTACAACAAAAACTTTTCTAGAATTTTAGCGTCGCCGCCCACAAAGCCGGAACGCAAGCCAGGTAGGTTAGAGCGTTTAGATAGACTGTGAAAAACCACGCAGCGCGCAAAATCATCGCGACCTAATTCTGCACAGGCTTGTAATAAACCGGCGGGTGGTTTTTTCTCATCAAAATAAAGTTCTGAGTAGCATTCATCAGACGCAATAATAAAGTCGTATTTGTCTGCCAGTGCAATCAAGTCTTTTAATTGTGCGCTCGTCATAACGGCGCCAGTAGGATTGCCGGGTGAGCAGATAAATAATAATTGCGTACGCTGCCAAACCTCTGCGGGCACCGCCGCGAAATCAGGAATAAAATTATTCTCGGGTGTGCAGTTTAAAAAATAAGGTTCCGCACCCGATAAAATCGCTGCGCCTTCATAAATTTGATAAAAAGGATTTGGCGATAAAATAATGGGATTGGATTTTGTTCTATCCACTATCGCTTGTGCAAATGCAAACAGAGCTTCGCGTGTGCCGTTAACGGGTAATACATGTTTATCTGCCGTAAAGCTGCCTGCATTTAATTTAAAACGTTTGCTTGCCCAAGTCGCAATGGCTTCGCGCAATTCGGGAATGCCCTTGGTGGTTGGATAGTTGGATAGTTTGCTGAGATTTTTTACCAAGGTATCTAATACGAACGCCGGCGGCTCGTGCTTTGGCTCACCAATCGAAAGCATAATATCGTTCAGCGCTGCGGGCGGTGTTACGGCAGCCTTAAGCGCAGCGAGCTTCTCGAATGGATAGGGGTGCAATAGGTTTAAATCTGGGTTCATGTTTTCAATTCGTTATAGGTTGGATTAATGCAAATCCATACGTTTATCTAATTGTTCGCGAATTTCGCGCTGGAGATTTTCTGCCAGTTCATTGTTCAACAAAGGTTGGCCGTTGTTATCAACGATAAAGAAAATATCTTCTACGCGTTCGCCCAAGGTGGCGATTTTGGCATTTAACAATTGAATTTCAAATTGCATAAATACGCGGCCAATAGACGCCAGTAAACCGGGGCGGTCTGGGGTAATCACTTCCAATACGCTGCAGTTGCGCACAGTGTCGTGACTTAGGCTGGTGCGCGTAGGCATGGCGAAATATTTTAAGCGGCGCGGTGTGCGGCGACTGATAACTTCGGAATAGTTATCGGCTAGGCGCAATTCTTCTTGCAGCGTCTGCTGGATTTTTTTCAATAGCGTTGGGTTGCTGCCCAGCGGCTTACCGTCTTGATTGAGCACAAAAAAGGTATCAATGGTATAGCCGGAATTAGAACTATAAATTTTTGCATCTTGCACATTCAGATTAAGGTGATCGAGTGCAGAGGTAGCTGCTACAAAAATATTCTTTTGATTTTTACTGCGAATAAAAATCTGGGTTGCGCCCGCCAACTCGCGGTTGGTGGTTTTTTTGATCAGAATTAAAGGTTCGTCGTGCAAGTGATCGGCTATGGCCTCGGTATGCCAAGCAATATCCGCCACGCTTTCGCGCAAGAAATAATCTTCACCCATGTCGCGCCAGAATTCCCAAATTTGAGCTTCGCTGAGTTTATTGCGCCCCAGTTTACGAATAGCGGCTTGCTGGGTTTCTTCGATCAGTTCTTGCTTGTCGATATTGTTTTCCAAGCCACGACGCAGTGCGCGTTTGGTTTCCATATAGAGTTGACGCATTAAGCTTGCGCGCCACGTGTTCCATAGCTCTTTATTTGTGCCGTTAATGTCCGCCACCGTCAGTGCAAATAAATAATCCAAATGCATCTGGTCGCCGACGATCAAGGCAAAGTTTCTGATTACGTCTGGGTCAGATAAATCTTGTTTTTGCGATACCGAAGACATCAACAAATGTTTTTCTACCAGCCAAGCTACCAAGCGTGTTTCGCGCGCAGAAACGCCGTGGCGTTTGCAGAAAACTTCGGCATCCACTGCGCCGAGGGTGGAGTGATCACCGCCGCGACCTTTGCCGATATCGTGATAGAGACCGGCCATATAGAGCAAATCCAAACGCGGTAGGCGCGTCATAATATGCGCAGATATTGGGAATTCTTCTTTGGCGCTGGGCAATAAAAAATTACACATGTTTTGCACGACTTTGAGTGTGTGTGCGTCCACTGTGTAGATATGAAATAAATCGTGTTGCATTTGGCCGGTAACTTGGCCAAATTCAGGCAAATATAAACCGAGAATACCGTAGCGTAGCATGCGCTTTAATTGCTCGACTAAGCCACCGGGGTATTGCAACAGCTTGACGAAAAGCTGTGTGTTCTTGGGGTTGTTGCGAAAGTTGTCATCAATAAGATGACGGCTCTCGCGTACTAAGCGAATGGTGGATGCACGCACGCCCACAATTTTTGGGTTTTGCGCCATAAGCACAAACATTTCTAGAAGCGCAGATGGGTTCTCTTCAAATACATAAGTGTGAGTTGCTTCGATATAGTTGTCGCGCAACTGAAAGCGCTCGTTAACCGAAACCACACTTTTGCATTTGCCTTTTTGCAAAATCGCTTCCGATAAAAACTGCAGCAGCACATCGTTTAATTCACGCAGTGCAAGTACGGTGCGATAGTACTTATGCATAAACTGCTCAACCGCGAGCGAGCCTTTCTCATCCTTGTAACCAAATAAGGTGGCAAGCTCACGTTGGTGATCGAACATCAAACGCTCTTCGGCACGCTTGGCGACCATGTGCAAACCGTAGCGCACGCGCCATAAATATTCTTCGCCGCTGTAGAGCAAGGAGAATTCTTCTTCGGTAAAAAAGCCTTTGCCTTCCAGTTGTTTTAGAGTTCGAACTTGGAAGTAACGTTTGGCAACCCAGCTGATAGTTTGAATATCGCGTAGGCCACCGGGGGCATTTTTAATATTGGGTTCAAGATTGTATTCGGTATCGTTATATTTTTTGTGACGCGCGATTTGTTCATCCCATTTGGCGCGGAAAAAAGTATCCGCTGGCCAAATATTATTGGGCGCAGATTGCTGCAGTAATTCGTGGCGCAGCGATTGATCGCCCACCAAGGTGCGCGATTCCATAATATTCGTGGCAACGGTAATGTCGTTGCGCGCGATTTCAATGCACTGTTTTATGGTGCGCACACTGCTGCCAATTTCGAGTTTAATATCCCACAAAAAGGTGAAGAACTGTCCGATATTTTCTTCACACTCCGCAAGCACTTCAGGGCGATGTAGAATTAATAAATCTATATCTGATGCGGGATGCAACTCACCGCGACCATAACCGCCTACGGCTTCTAGGCTGATGCTGTCTGGCCAGGTAAATTTGTGCCACGCGTAATGCAGAATACAATCGATAAAAAGTGCGCGCTCATAAACGAGAGTACGGATGTCTTCGCCCTCAATAAAGCGGCGATTAAATTGCATATTGGCGGCGTTGATAGCATCTTTAAAAACGGTGATGTGCGGCTGCTTTGCCAGTGCGCTTCTAAAACGGCTTTGGTCAAAGAAAAATAAGGGCCGCTCAAAATAGGGCACCGCTGTCATCAACATAGTTTGTTATTCCGAAAGTTGTTCCGAAAACTTTTTCAAAAGGGCGGCGCATTGATCAAACCGATCAATGCGCGCGGAGGAATACATTAGAATTTTTCGTCTTTGCGTGCAGTTAAGACTTCAACACCAGTAGCAGTAACTACCATGGTGTGTTCCCACTGTGCAGAGAGGCGGCCGTCTTTGGTTTCTACGGTCCAGCCATCGCTTTTTAATTTGGTTTGCGGTTTGCCCGCGTTAATCATCGGTTCAATGGTAAACGCCATGCCTTCTTTTAAAGCCATGC
>CAUOQW010000219.1:0-5042 GCA_963506825.1 uncultured Cellvibrio sp. | reverse complement strand
AGATTTAAAAACTCACATATCAATAATTTTACTTTCCCTATTTCCTAAAGTTTTCTCGCTTAAGTCATCTGCTTTTTCTGAAGAAAAAGAGTGGCGTCTTTTATCTCATGACTTTCGCGGACTGGAATCAGTCTGGTCATATCGTACTAATCTAAATAGTTTGATTCCCTTTCAAACATTGGACCTAGTTCCTCCTTCATCCTCTGCAATATTTGAGGTTGTATTGGGACCCAAGCACTCAACTCCAGAGTCAATCGTTGAGAAGTTTTTATGTGATATGGGCTTTCCTAATTCAAAAGTACGCCGCTCAAAAGCAACTTATAGATAAATATAAAAAAGGCGCAACTCACGTTGCGCCTTTTTCTCAATCCCCTACCCCAAAAAAAACTTATAAGCCTCATTCTTGGTTTCATCCCAATAGGGATAATTCAAATCATTTAAAAACACTTTTAGTTCGGCGTAATCTTTTTTCGGTACTTGCATTCCCACTAGCACGCGGGCAGAGGCTGAGCCGTGGTTGCGATAGTGGAATAACGAAATATTCCAGCGGCCTGCAACTTTGTTTAAGAAAGTCATTAGCGCACCGGGGCGCTCTGGGAATTCAAAGCGGTACAAAACTTCATCCGTCGCTTGCGGTGCATGACCGCCAACCAAATGACGAATATGTAATTTCGCTAATTCGTTTTCCGTCATATCCACCAAGTCGTAACCTTGGCCGCGCAACTCACTCACCAAATCTGCACGATCTTTTCCACCTGCTGCAACTTGAATGCCCACAAAAATTTTGGCGGCTTTCACATCGGCGTAGCGATAATTAAATTCGGTGATATTGCGCTTACCGAGGGCTTTGCAAAATTCTTTGTACGCACCTGGGCGCTCTGGAATTGTTACCGCCAAAATCGCTTCGCGCTGTTCGCCAATTTCGGTGCGCTCGGAAATGTAACGCAGGCGATCAAAATTAATGTTTGCACCGCAGTCAATCGCCACCAGCGTTTGGCCAGTGATGCCGTGTTGCGCGACATATTTTTTCAAACCGGCGATGCCGGTTGCGCCTGCTGGTTCGGCAATTGAGCGCGTGTCTTCAAAAATATCTTTAATACCTGCGCAGATTTCATCGGTAGTGACGGTGATACATTCGTCTACCACTTTACGCAATACACGGAAAGTTTCTTCGCCAATTTGCGCCACGGCTATACCATCCGCAAAGATGCCAACTTGCGGAAGTATCACACGTTTTTTCTTTTCCATAGCGGCGAACAAGCACGCGGATTCATCGGATTCTACCGCGATGATTTTTATTTCTGGGCGAACAAATTTAATGTAAGCGCCAATGCCTGCCGCTAAACCACCGCCGCCGACGGCGATAAAAATCGCGTCGATTTTACCGGGATGCTGGCGCAAAATTTCCATGGCAATGGTGCCTTGGCCGGCGATTACATCGGGGTCATCAAACGGATGGATATAGGTCAGGCCTTTTTCTTCGGTAAGCTTTTTAGCATGCGCGGAGGCTTCATCGTAACTATCGCCATGTAACACCACTTTTGCACCGCGCGCTTTTACCGCGTCTACTTTAATGGCGGGGGTGGTGCGCGGCATGACGATGGTGGCTTTAATACCGAGGTGTTGTGAGCCGAGGGCAACGCCCTGCGCGTGGTTACCGGCAGAGGCGCAAATCACGCCGCGATTGCGCTCTTCTTCAGTGAGTTGCAGCAGCTTGTTGTAAGCGCCGCGCAATTTGAAGGAGAACACCGGCTGCAAGTCTTCGCGTTTCAGCAGAACTTTGTTGCCGGTGCGCACGGATAACAGGCGCGCTTCGTCGAGCGGGGTTTCTACCGCGAGATCGTAGATGCGGGCGTTGAGGATACGTTTTATGTAGGATTCGGGCATAGGATGCTTGCTTTGTATGAACAGAAAATTGGCCTGCAGTGTAAACAATTTGCGCGCTGCTGGGATACTCAAAACACGCTTTGGGCAGGATTTTCCGTATAATGCGCGCACTAAAACACCCCCCAACCTCCCCCTTGAAAAGAGGGAGGGGCTAAAAATTACATTTGAGGATTCGGTCATGACTCAAGACGAACTAAAACAAGCGGTTGCGCGCGCGGCAGTGGATTACATCACCCCCAAGCTATTTAACGATTCAATTATCGGCGTGGGCACTGGCTCTACTGCCAACTTTTTTATCGATTATCTCGCCACTATCAAAACCAGATTCGCTGGTGCCGTAGCCAGTTCTGATGCCTCTGCCGAGCGCTTGAAGAAGTTAGGTATTGACGTACTGGACTGCAATTCCGTAAGCGAATTGGTGGTTTATGTAGACGGTGCCGACGAGAGTAACGCGCAATTGCATTTAATTAAAGGCGGCGGGGAAGCCTTGACTCGCGAGAAAATCGTGCGCGCCATATCCAAAGAATTCGTGTGCATTGCCGATGGCAGCAAGTGGGTGGATGTGTTGGGCAAATTCCCATTGCCAGTAGAAGTGATTCCTATGGCGCGCTCTTATGTCGCACGCGAATTAGTAAAGTTGGGCGGCGCACCGGTGTATCGTGAAGGCGTAGTGACCGATAACGGCAATGTGATTTTGGATGTGTACAACTTACAAATTATTGATCCAGTCGGTTTGGAAAATACCATCAACCAAATTACTGGTGTAGTGACTAACGGTTTGTTTGCGGCAAAACCAGCGGATGTATTGCTGTTGGGAACCGCTGAGGGCGTTAAGACAATTACCGCCTAGATTGCACCAATCATGAGCAGATTCCAGCCTGTGAATCTGCTTTATGACAGTTTCATTACCGTTTTGTTGCAACCGCTATTCTTAATCGTTTTCCGCTTCCGATTTCCCCCCAAGACCCTGACGTTTTGGCAATCCTGTCTATACTCAAAACCCTAACTATAGCTTTTGAAGGATTTGTTATGAGTGGTTTATTTTCCAGCTTACAGGCACGACTTATTGCCTTAGTGGGAGGCGGCATTGGTTTACTCTTGATCGTCGCTAGCATTGCCATTTTTGAGCTAAAAACTCACATCGATGAATACCATGATTTACTCGATACCAGCATTAGTCACGAACGCGATATCAGCAACTTAAATTTGAGTTTTAAAATTCAAGTACAGGAGTGGAAGAACGTGCTGCTGCGCGGCAAAGACCCCGAGAAATATCAAAAATACTGGGGTCAGTTCACTACACTACAAAAAGAGATTCAAAGCCAAGGCCAAAGCTTGGTAGACAAATTACCCAATGATGAAAGCAAGAAATTGTTAGAAGGATTTTTACGCGCTCACGCGGCGGCCTATACCAAATATGAAGCTGGGGTAAGCGCTTTTAAGGCAGCCGATTTTGATGCCAGTGTAGGTGATAAAGCAGTAACCGGCATAGACCGCGAACCGAGCAAAATGCTGAGCGACTGCACTAGCTTTATCAACAAAAAGGCCGACGAAACCAATGCCGAAATCGACGCGAGCAGCGCATCGGTCGTATTTTGGTCTGAAGTATTAGTAGCGGGTTTTGGTATAGCCATTATTGCGCTGGTACTCATCACGCTGAAAAGCAGCTTTGTCACGCCCCTGCTTGCCGTGATTAGCCATATTGAACTCTTGTCGCGCGGCAACTTCGGCACGCGTTTACGCCTGAATCAGCAAGGGGAATTGGGCGAGCTTAATCGCAATCTTGACCGCATGCAGGATTCGCTGCTTGCAGTGATCGCATCGGTAAAACAATCATCAGGTACGCTCAATCAGGCCTCGCGTAGAATCAGCGATACCGCCCAAGCTATTTCAAACGATACCCACAATAGCCACCAAGCCACCGATCAGGTTGCGGCGGCGATCAACGAGATGTCATCTACGGTACAAGAGGTAGCGAACAATGCCTCGGGTGCCGCCGATGCCACACAGCATGCCGATGCCAACGCCCGCAAAGGTATGAGCATCATGCAAGACACCATTGCCTCTATCCAACAATTGAGCCTTGAAGTAGACAATGTGAGCGCGGCCATGAATCAGCTGGAAGCGGAAACCGGGCGCATTGGCGGAGTCTTGGATGTCATTAAAAACGTAGCCGAACAGACCAATTTACTCGCGCTCAATGCTGCTATTGAAGCGGCGCGTGCGGGTGAGCAGGGGCGTGGATTCGCAGTGGTAGCGGATGAAGTGCGCGCACTGGCGAAGCGTACGCAGGAATCGACTGCAGAAATTCAGCACATTATTCACGCCGTACAACAGGGTGCCAGCAAGGCTATGCAAGCCATGAAAGTGAGCCAGGATAAAACCCACAGCACCAGTGAAATGGCGAGCCAAGCTGGGTTGGCCATTGGCGAAATCACTCACGCAGTGGCGCGCATTCACGATATGAATACCCAAATTGCCACAGCGGC
This sequence comes from uncultured Cellvibrio sp., assembly GCA_963506825.1. Classification (GTDB taxonomy): domain Bacteria; phylum Pseudomonadota; class Gammaproteobacteria; order Pseudomonadales; family Cellvibrionaceae; genus Cellvibrio. Next base: position 666 of record CAUOQW010000219.1, on the reverse strand, counting down.
GGAGGAACAGAGTTACGCCGCCGAAGAGATCAACAAAAACGTAACGCGCGTAGTTACCTTGGTAGAAAGCGCGGCAACTAACGCACAGCGCTCTACTCATGTAGCAACAGAATTAGATTCAGTTGCACATGAACTTGAACGGCAAATTGCCCATTTCAGTTAATGTACTAACTGATTAAGGTTAAAAAACAAAGCCGAGCATTGCTCGGCTTTGTTTTTTTACAGACAGATAAGTGTCTCGCGGGGTTTGCCATCTAAGGCTTATCGCGGAGTAGCATCCCAGACGCGGCCAGAGGCGGTACCGTCTTTCGGGGGGTTGAAAACCTCAACGGCCATAACTTGGTAGGTGGGGTCATCACTCGCATCAAAGTTGTTCATGTTGGGAAGTATCCAGCCGGAATCCGCCCAAGCCTTAACGTGATCGGCAAAGATAATTTTATTGTCCTCACCCAGTGGCCGTTGCTTAGCCGGTTTGCTCCAGTATTGGTAGAAGGTGGTTGGCCCATTGATCGATGGCTTCTGAGTCCGAATTGAGCGGTAGGTGGAATACTCAATCCCATTGCTGACGAAGGTTTTGCCAAAGACGCCATCTTTGCTGGGGTCATAAGTCCAACGCTGCAAAATGTAGTACTCGACCAAGTGCGCTGGGTTTGAAGCAGGCATAGT
>CAUOQW010000218.1:0-5045 GCA_963506825.1 uncultured Cellvibrio sp. | reverse complement strand
CACATGATTGAAACCTTGAAGCCTAAGAGTGGGCGCATGGGAGTGGTTGTACCTCACGGCGTACTGTTCCGTGGCAGCAGCGAATTAACCATTCGCACCAAGCTTATCGACGAAAACCTGTTAGATGCTGTAATAGGCCTACCCGAAAAATTGTTTTATGGTACTGGCATTCCAGCGGCCATTTTAATCTTCCGTAAAGACCGCACAGCAGCCAATACAGATGTTCTCTTTATAGATGCCAGCCGTGAATTCAAAGCCGGTAAAAACCAAAACCTGCTTACGCAAGAAAATATTGAAAAAATTGCAGCAACTTATCGTAGCCGTAAAGCATTAGATAAATATTCTTATATTGCCAGCCTTAAAGAAATTCAGGAAAACGACTACAACCTGAATATTCCACGCTATGTGGATACCTTTGAGGAAGAGGAAGAAATAGATTTAATAGCGGTGCGTAAAGAGCGTGAGCAAATAAAAGCGCAGCTGGCTGATCTTGAAGTTGAGATGGCGAAGTATTTAGAGGAGTTGGGTTATGGTGCCTAAGGGATGGGAGTTAACCACTGTTGGTTCGGCTTGTAATATTAAAAACAACTTGCGCTTGCCTATTAGTAGCGAGGAGCGTGAGAAGGTCGTTGGCGATTATCCATATTTTGGCCCAACTGGAATTCTTGGTTATATAAACTAGTATAAGATTGATGAAGAGTTCGCGTTAATTGTCGAAGACGGCGATCATTTTTTGAAACATAAAGAAAAAGAAATGACGCTTATGTTTACCGGAAAAGCAAATGTAAATAACCATGCTCACATTATTACAAACTCAGATAAATGTCTGGTCAGCTGGTTTCACGCATACTTTGTGCATAGAGATATTTCGTCTCACTTAACGCGACAAGGGGCAAGCCGCTATAAACTAACCAAAGCTGCGCTTGAAAAATTGGAAGTTTTGCTGCCTCCTTACGTCGAACAAAAGAAAATCACCAACATACTTTCTGTTTGGGATAAAGCTATCACCACTACCGAACAACTGCTTGCCAATAGTCGGCAACAGAAAAAAGCGTTAATGCAGAAATTGCTTACGGGTAAGGTGCGGTTGTTGGATGAGAATGGGGTTAGGTTTGATGGGAAGTGGATCGCTTCATCACTTAAGAAAATTAGTGAATTTATTAAAGACGGCACCCATGGAACGCATGAGCGCCATGATTATGGAATTCCAATGTTATCAGCAACAAATATAACAAAGGATGGGAAAGTCGATTTCAATGATGCGCCGTTGATATCCGTGGAAGATTACAAAAAAATCCATTCCAGGTACAAGATAGCCAGAGGTGACATTTTACTTACGGTTGTCGGAACTCTTGGGCGGGTCGCTATTGTAGAGGTAGACGCTACTTTCACTTTGCAGCGGAGCGTTGCAATCATTCGCTTAGAGAAAAGCATTTCTGTTGACTTCGTTAGACAGATATTTTCAAGTCCACACTTCACCTCGATTTTAATTCGCAGGTCCAATTCTACTGCTCAAGCTGGTGTGTACCTTGGAGAGCTGGCAAAAATTCATATAAACATTCCTGACATTGATGAGCAAAATAAAATAGCTTGCGTGCTTTCAATTGCTGATCAAGAAATTTCGGCGCTTAAAAAGAAGTTAGATGCTTTAAAAATTGAAAAAAAGGCCTTAATGCAGCAGTTGTTGACGGGTAAACGTAGGGTAACTATTAACTAAGAGGGAATTTATAGGTGTCAATTTCACAAATGTTTCAAGATTTTTTATCGAATTTAAAAGTAGACAATGCAGATACAATCACATTGCGCTACGAAGAAATAACGTCATGCCTTAATAAAAAATTCAGAGATACTGATTCTAAAACAGCTAATAGCCTCCAAGTAGGTTCTTATGGTCGTTGGACTGCTATCAAAGGTATTTCTGACCTTGATATGCTCTATATCATGCCAAAAGGGAAATGGGACGACTATAAAAATGGTAAGCAATCACAGCTGCTGACTGACACCAGAGATGCAATTAAAGCAAGATATTCATCAACTGAGGTTTTTGTAGATCGCCTTGTGGTATGTGTTCAATATAAGGACTTCCATGTTGAAGTTCAGCCTGTGTTTGAACAGGATGACGGTAGCTTCAAATATCCAGACACCTACGATGGCGGCAGTTGGAAAATAACAAAACCTAGCGAAGAAATGACTGCGATGAAGGAATTTGTTGCGGAGAAAAATAAAAATCTTCGCAGGCTTTGCAAAATGGCCAGAGCCTGGAAAAACAAACATGGCGTCGGCATGGGTGGACTTTTGATTGACACACTCGCCCATAATTTCTTGAGAGACACGAGCGACTACGACGATAAAAGCTATCTCTACTACGACTGGATGAGTCGAGATTTCTTTAAATATTTATCAGAGCTTCCTGAACAAGACCGCTATGGAGCTTTGGGTAGCGGTCAGCATGTCAAAGTGAAAGCCAAGTTTCAAAAAAAGGCAAAGAAGGCTTATGAGCTTTGTTTAAAGGCAATTGAAGCAGGAACAGAAGATACAGCTAACGCAAAATGGAAAAAAGTATTTGGGAGGCCTTTCCCTGCCAATTCTGTGGCTGTTGCGAATGAATCTGTAAGTAAAGCATCGCAATCGTGGACTGATACAGAAGAGTTTATTGAATTTAAGTTTCATATAGATATTCGCCGGAATATAAAAATTGATTGTGATGTTCTTCAAAACGGATTTAGAGAAACATCCTTAAGGGATCTGTTATCTAAAAGAAGGCGATTGAGCCCCAAGAAAAAGCTAAAGTTCCATGTCGTTAGCCACGATATATCTGGCACATTCGACCTTTATTGGAAAGTATTAAATAGAGGGGCTGAGGCCGAGCGCAGAAATGAAATTCGCGGCCAAATACATTCTGACGCTGGCCACATGAGACGAGAGGAAAATACAAGATTTGAAGGTGAGCACATTGTCGAATGCTACGCAGTTCAAAAAGGTATTGTGATCGCAAAAGACAGAATCCATGTCCCCATAGAAGGAGAAGAAGATGAATAAAGATGATTTGCTAAAACATATTGCTGAGACAGCATATAACGTGGGCTTTGGAGCAAAAAAACATTTCGCCACCTACGATATCGTCGCTAAGGCACCTGGTTGGATTTGTTTAATATCATTAATTTTCGTCATCTATGCGCTTGCTTTTGATGAGCTAAATACAAAATTCATTTCAGCTACTTTTATCATTTTAGGTATAGCTGGAATGTACATAACATTTTATGACGCTAAAAAAACAGATTACATCAACAGTGGCGTAGCTTTAACAGATCATTTTAATGAATTAAAGCGATTATATGGGCTAGTAAAATCCTCAACTGGCTCTCTAGATCCGCACATTCAAAAATTGGAAGAAATCGAAAGGCAATACACTCAAGTTGGTAGCTCACATCAGATCGCTTTAAGTAATTGGTATGCGCACTATAAGTTTTTCTGGGAACAGCAAATCGGCTGGATTGATGAACAACTTAAGTTCAAGCTGCTAAGAGATAAAATCCCTTTATCGTTGTCAGCTTCTTTTTCTATTGCTTTAGTGATTGTTTTATATTTTATATTTTCTGGACATATTTCAGTGACAATTTGCAATTCAACTCCTTGAAAAAATTCAATACCTTAAGATGTTGTAATCAAAAGTTTATGTGACTCGTAGAGCGGCGTGATGATTTGAATTGAAAAATGTCACCTATTCCAAGGGGGCATATGAAAAAGCAAAAAAATATATTGATTCAGGTAAAGCTAAATATTTAGTGGCTAAGGAGGTTTACAAGTGAGCGTAAATAGCTATTTATCAACTCTGGCACATACAGCTGTCATTCGCGATACTGAAAAAGAGAGTATTCAAAGATCTATCGTAGCGCTAGAGGGAAAGCTAAGCTCATATTTTAGTGGAGAGATTAAGTATAAATTGGTGTTTGGGTCATACACGAGAGGAACGATACTTCCTAGAGCTATGGATGAGCATTCCGATATTGATTATATGGTGGTTTTTAATGATTCCTCATACAGACCGCAAACGTATTTGGATAAGCTGAGACGCTTTGTCTCTATTTATTATTCAAAATCTGAAATATCACAGTCAAATCCAACGATTGTTTTATCATTAAACCATATAAAGTTTGAGTTGGTGCCAGCAATTGAGGGCTGGTTTAGTGGTTTGCAAATTCCAGCAAAACGCTCAGATTTGGATGATTGGATTAGCACGAATCCAAATGATTTTAATCAAACTCTTATTGCGGTAAACCAATCTAATCAAAATCTTATCAAGCCTATGCTTAGGCTTGTAAAATATTGGAATGCAAAAAATAACTACCCGTTCCCATCTTTTGAGCTTGAAAAGCGATTGGCAGAAAGATCTTATTTCTTGGTTGGTGGGCTACTTGGACAAGCGAGCATAAAAAGCTATTTTTTTGAAGCAATGAAATCTTTAGAGTTAAGTTGGGATGCTCCACAATATAAGAAGGATGCTCTTTATAGAGCTCATCAATTAATAAACTCTGCTCAACACTACCTTAACCAAGGCTTGGATTCTGTGGCAGAGGGTGAAATAAAAAAGCTGTTGCCAGAGCCTTCAATACAAAGAGGGTTAATCGGTTCTATTTTAAGCCGTTAAATAAGATTAAATACTTGGAAGGTAAAGGAGCTTTGTGAATGTCTAATGTTGTTTTAACTTTTAATGATCGTGATGAATACCAACGCAAAGCTATCGCTGAAAAGATTATTACTCTGCTAAGCTCCGGCATTCCAATTTCACCTTTGGTTATAAATGGTGGCTGGGGTACAGGAAAAACTGAGTTTTGCCACAAGCTAATAAATCTGATTACTGAAACTGCTCAAGACTACACACCTATCTATATAGATGCTTTCTCAGCAGATCATGCCGATGAACCGTTAATGACGTTACTTGCCGCAGTGCTAAAAGCCTTGCCGCAGGAAAAACATAAAAGCTTAATTGAGACAGCACTTCCGGCAATTCGTTTCGGGCTAAAAGCCTCATTGAAGGCCGGTGT
>CAUOQW010000217.1:0-5047 GCA_963506825.1 uncultured Cellvibrio sp. | reverse complement strand
GAATTAAAGTTTGCGAGGTACTCCGCTATTTTTTCCCGCGAATCCCGCTCCGGATCAAGGCTAATAAAAACCACTTGAAGCTTTATAGGCTCCCGCTGCGTTTTTATAAGCGTCTGTTGATGCGCAAGTTGTAATAATCGATTTAATTGTTGTAGTTCCAAAGGGCACATATCCGGGCAGTGGGTAAAGCCTAAAAAAACAAGACTCCACTGGCCTTTGAATTGTTCCGCAGAAAACACATCGCCATTATGCTTCTCCAAGCTAACTGACTGTATAGCTTTTGGGGCAGGCAATGCTTGCAGTGCAAGAAGGCGTTCCGGCACAGAAAAATAGTGTGTCGCAAAAATAGCACCCAAACTAATAATGGCCAAGGCAACAAATAAGAATATTTTTCTATTACCCACACCCACCACCTCTGCAAAAATGACTGCATTATCATTTAAGATAGTGATCAACCAAGAGCACCAAAAACAACACCATAAGATGAACAATAGAAAACCTAAAAGTTGCCATGGCGGTTTCGGGCGCTGCATGCATTTTTAATTGCCATGCATAGTATATAAACCGAAAATTTAAATAGCTGCTGCCCAGCAAATATACCCAGCCAGACATGCCCACCAAAAACGGCAAGAGGCACACCAAACACAAGAGAATGGTGTAAAGCAAAATCAGTGATTTGGTAAATTCAATTCCATGAGTAACGGGCAACATGGGAATATTAACTTTTGCGTAATCATCGCGGCGGTGAATGGCCAGCGCCCAAAAATGCGGGGGAGTCCACACAAACACAATCATCACCAACAAGAGCGCATTGGCATCTACCCTGCCCGTAATAGCACTCCACCCCAAGAGTGGAGGCATTGCACCCGCCAAACCGCCAATCACAATATTTTGCGGCGTAGCGCGTTTTAACAAAAGCGTATATACCAGCGCATAACCCACCAAACTCGCCAGTGTTAAATAGGCGGTTAGCGTATTAACTTGAAACATTAAAATTAAAAAACCAGCGAGTGCAAGTGCGCAGGCAAAGCTGATTGCCTGAGCATTGGTTAATTTTCCTTTGGGTAGTGGCCGCATGTAAGTACGCGCCATTTTTGCATCTATTTTTTGATCCAAAATGTGATTAAACGCGGCAGCAGCAGCGGATAAAAACGCTATGCCAAGGCTCGCCATAATGACCAGCCGTAGCGATGGCAAATCCGGTGTTGCTAAAGCCATACCCACCCATGCGGTTAACACCAACAGCGCAACTACTTTTGGTTTGGTGAGGCGATAGTAATCGCGCCAGTGGCCTAAAGCCGAATGGGTACAGTAAAATTTCGTAGCTTCCGATTTTGATATACCCAGCTGCGCCATACATCCTCCTAACCGCCCATCAAGTAATAAGCTTAGGTTTTCGTACATAAAGCTGATAAATAAACACCACCAATAACATCAACAAATTTGCCGCTACAAAATTATGAGCAACCGCATTTGCCAATGGCAAATAAGCAATAACATTGATTAACCCCAAACACACTTGCAGAATTAATAAAACCATTAATCCCAAGACTAAATTTCGCATGCCGTTTGTTTGCGCGCGCCGCCACGCGACAACAGCAAAACTACCAAGAACAACAAAAGTGATAAGCGCACCCACGCGATGTAACACATGAATACTTAAACGTGCATCGTGCGAGAGTACGCCATATTCATAGGTTGCCTGCCCCAGCGGTAAACTCATCGCGCTCGACAAATTAAAGCGCGCTTGCCAGCCAGTTTCACAAATGGGTAATTGATGGCAGGCGAGTGCCGCATAATTCGATGATGTCCACCCCCCCACGGAAATTTGTAAAATTAAAATAACCAGCGCAAACCACGCAAAAGGGATTAAACGCGCAAGCTGCAGATCAGGTTCGGCAACCGACAGCTTATTCATTTTTACCCGCAATAAGACCAACAAACTTAACAAACTAAACCCGCCCAGTAGATGCCCAAGTACCACTAACGGCATTAGTTGCAAAGTCACCGTCCACATGCCCAGTGCCGCTTGCATAACCACTAACAACAAAAGTAGTCCAGCCAAGATGCGATTTCGTTTTTGCAATTGCGCGCATAAAAAAATACACAAAATACTTAAACCCAAGAGACCGGCAATATAGCGATGTAGCATTTCATTACGCGCCTTATGCGGCTCTACTTTTAAATGGGGAAAATTCTCTTGCGCCTGCGCAATATGTTCAGCCTGTTTTGGCGCGCTGATAAAACCATAGCAACCCGGCCAATCTGGGCAACCTAAACCCGCATGAGTTAAACGGGTGTAAGCACCCAACACAATCGTGAGCATGGCTAAAATAATCGCACCATTAACCAAAGCCTTAAACATGCACAACTCCTAATGCCATAAAACTCGTAAGCTCACAAATTACTGCGGTCGTAATTCATTAAGCGGCGAAGATCCGCGCGAATATCTTTTCCCACTGCCAGCATATGAGTTTGATCCTCTATGGTGGGATAACGCAAAAGCGCCAGCCCCTGCTGATTCACAATTACAATATGATTTTGTAATTCCGATAAAGGTAAGTTGGCAGACTGCCATTCAATATTCGCATAACGCGATAATTGCGGCGGAGATTTATCAGCCAACACTAGATTATGTATTTGTATTTGCTTGCGCCCTAAACCGCTGTGAATTTGTTGCAAGGTATAAAGCGCTAGCTCACAACTGGCATCGCAGCTTTGTGCTTGCACATACACCAAACGCCAATGCGTTTGAGTCGATGCTGGCAGCACTTTAATTTCGCGTTCAAGCCACTGACCTTTATTGGTCGCGCCAGCGGCGAACCAGGAAAATTCCAATGCAAGCTTGGCAGCAATAAATGGCAGAGCACAGCAAATAAAAAACAACAGCAAGAATTTTTTATTGGCAGAGTGCGAAGCAACCGGAGTTAGATTATTGGCCAGCATCAAGCATCTCCTTATCATCAATTCTAATTTTTTTCGCACTCGCCACTAATGCAATCACCAATGCCGCTAGCGCTAACAAAGCCCACTGCAAGGCGTAAGCGCGATGCCGCTCTGGCGGCATAACCACCGGCCGGTAATGAACTATATAAGGCGTATTTTGTTGCTGATAAATAATTCCCGAATAGAGCGGTTGTTTTAAGCTCGCACTTAACTCGCGCACATCAACTTGTTGAATTCGCATTGGCCATTGCACTTGCGACTCAGAATTTTTTCCCAAGCGAAAACCGCCTAGACGCGTGCGCACAATGCCTTGAATCACCAATTGCGTAGGTACATTTACTTCCGGCAATTGTGCTCGGTCTTTTGGTGCAGCCAACCAACCTAAATTAATTAAGACTGTTGTTTCGGTTGCATTTAGTCGCACTGGCACAATAACGTCATAGCCGATTTTTCCGTGCAGCATTTGATTGTCGAGTAACCATATTGCAGGCTCCACCCACTGCCCTTGGGTTGTTATAGGTAAACCATCCGCTTGTGCTGGCGTTAAATCCACGAGTGTTTGCGCACTAACGGCGCCGGCTTGTTGTAATTGCTGTAAGCGTTCTAATAACTGGGTTTTCTCGGTAGCTCGGCTCAATTGCCACATCGCCAAAGCTAACAATAAAACGACAACAATTATTGTCACCAACAACCAGCGCCAATAAATAACCCAACAACGATTAAGCGCTATAATATGCATGAACTCACTCCCATGAACTCATTTCAAGGTATACCAAGATGCTATTCAAAATCCTTTTGGTCGTCCTGCTCGTTTTCGTGCTCTTCAATTTATTTCATGCGCTCTACTACATGAATAAAAATGATGTGAAATCGCCTAAAATGTCAAAGTTTCTAGGTCGCCGCTTGCTGTTTTCTGCACTGATTATTATGTGCGTCATTATCGCATTGGCTACGGGACTGATTACTCCTAATCCAAGACCATTTTAAAGCACGTAAACAAACACAAATAAATTTAACCAAACCACATCCACAAAATGCCAATACCAAGAGGCGGCTTGAAAGCCAAAGTGGTGTTCGCTGTTGAAGTGGTTTTTAATCACTATGCGCAAAAATATCACCAGTAAAATAATCGCGCCCAAGGTCACGTGTAAACCGTGAAAACCGGTTAGCAAGAAAAAGGTATTGCCATAAACCCCCGAACTTAATGTCAAACCTAAGCCTTGATAGGCGTGCACATATTCACCCACCTGCAAACATAAAAAGACAATGCCGAGCAGAATAGTCAAAGCCAAACCTATTTTGAGTTGTAGGCGTTTATTTTGCTCCATACCTAGGTGTGCGATTTGTAAGGTGAGCGATGAAGTGAGCAAAATAATGGTGTTGTACATAGGAATACCAATCCACGGCATGGCTTGGGTTTCGGTGCCGTCGGGTGTTTTTACCAGTGGCCAAATTGCTGCAAAATTTGGCCAGAGTAGTGTTGCAGTTGCGGCGTGACGTGCACCCGCCAAATCGGGCACTGAAATTGTTCGCGCGTAAAAAAGTGCACCAAAAAACGCTAAAAAAAACATGACCTCCGAAAAAATAAACCAGCTCATTCCTTGACGAAAAGAGCGATCCATTTGCACACTATAAAGCCCGCCCATGGATTCATCGATCACATTGCGAAACCAACCCGCCATCATATAAATTAATAACGCAAAACCAATGACCAGCAAATATAGGCCTACGCCACTGCGAGCATGTGCGTAATCATTAACTAAAAAGGCGGCGCCAAAGCCGATAATAAATAAGGCAATTGCACCCACAATCGGCCAAGTGCTTTGCTCTGGCACATAATATTTTTCAGGATGAATACGCATAACATATCTCCTATTAAGCACAACTAAAAAATTAGATGTAAAAAATAGCCTGCAATCAACACACCAACGACTACTGACAAACTTAATGGCCAGAAAATCTAAGTTTGGCGTTAGGATATTCATTTCGAAACCCTCAAGTCATGGATGGCTTGCGGGAGCTACAGGGATGTATTCATGAGTTTTCGAAATTAATATCTAATGTCAAACGATGTACGAAGTACTTAATATAACCATCTAAT
>CAUOQW010000216.1:0-5132 GCA_963506825.1 uncultured Cellvibrio sp. | reverse complement strand
GGCTCTCTGCGCAGGCGAGGGCGGCAGGCAATGCGCCGTTTACCGAGCGCAATTCGCCTGAGAGTGCGAGCTCACCTAAAAATTCATATTGGCTGAGTGCGGGTAGCGGGATTTGGCCTGAGGCCGCCAGAATTCCCAAGGCAATCGCAAGATCAAATCTGCCACCCTCTTTAGGTAAATCCGCTGGTGCGAGGTTGACTGTGATCCGTCGGGCGGGAAACTCAAGATGGCTATTGAGAATGGCGCTGCGCACGCGATCTTTACTTTCCTTCACGGCAGCTTCTGGCAAGCCAACAATAGAAAGGCTGGGCAAACCTGCGGAAAGATGAACTTCGACGGTGACGAGTGGGGCGTTAACCCCTAATTTGGCGCGGGTGTAAATAATGGCGAGTGACATAAGTATTTCTTCCTTGTAAATGCAGAGACTAGAGGGGCTAGTTCTGGGGTGTGGCTCCTTGCGACTTAATCCGAGTCGAATAAGTCAGTGTGTAGAATATAACTAACTTGTGAGGGGAAATCAAAGCCATCGCCAGATGGAATCAAAGTGATGACGATTTCTCTGTGGATTGCTTAAGTGCTTGTTCTATCTGGGCGCATTGAGCCTCTAAAGCTTCCAGTTTTAAACGAGTGCGCTGTAGTACGGCAGTTTGCGCATCAAACTCTTCTCGCGTGACTAAGTTCAGCTTGCTAAGGGCTGATTGCAAGGCGATGTGCAGTTGGCGCTTGGGCAGCAGGCTGCTGATCATGGGCAGAGCGTCTTGTAACTCTTGGCTTAAGCGCTGGGCTAATTGGTTAATCATCATTATTCCTCGGTATGCTTTGGTGCAGTTTAACCCTAGTCTTGTACCGGTGTAAGCAGCTTATTGGGTGGTTGATTAATGAGCGAGTTGTGAGCTTTGGCATTTCTGCTGATTTAAGTGCCTTTTTAAAAGATGACGGTGTTTGGGGTGATCTTTAATGGAGCATAAACCCCATATTGGTGCTGTACGCACACTGCGTTGCACCAATATCGATCATATTGTCTTTCGGCTATTCTTTTCAAAGCTTGGATGCAAGCTTGTATTTTTTGTAACCTTATGAATTATATCGATAAATTTTAATTGGCCTGCAAAATGCTAAATCAGATTTGAATATAAAGGTCTATTCCAGTTGAGTCCAGCGAGGCTTTTAGAGTCGGCTTTTGTGGTTTCCATCTTGAATAAAGTGGTATTTCCGGTGCTTTCTGCACCAAAGCGTGCAGGATTTTTAGAGGAGTACAAGCATGAAGTTAGTAACAGCAGTCATTAAGCCATTTAAGCTCGATGCAGTGCGTGAAGCATTGTCTGAAATTGGCGTGCATGGCATGACCGTAACCGAAGTTAAAGGTTTTGGTCGTCAGAAAGGACATTCCGAGCTTTATCGCGGTGCCGAATATGTGGTTGATTTCTTGCCTAAGACCAAAGTGGAAATTGCTGTGGCTGGGTCAGAAGTTGATCGCGTGGTGGAGGCCATTACCAAGGCGGCCAATAGCAGTAAGATTGGCGATGGGAAAATTTTTGTGTCTAGCTTGGAGCAAGTAGTGCGTATTCGCACTGGTGAAACTGGCGACGAAGCACTTTAAACCAATAACAAGTACAAAATGGAGCTAGATCGTTTTGTGCATAGATCAATCACCTAGGAGTATTTCCCGTGAATAAATTTGTCGAAATGAGCCACAAGCTTGTGTTGATAGCCGGCATGCTAGCGCTAATGTTGGGTGCCGGTAGTGTGTTTGCTCAAGATGCTGCATCTTCTGTTGCGAGTGCCGCAGAGGCCAGTTCCGTGGCTGCTGAAGTGGCGGCACCTGCGCCAGAAGCAGTAGCTCCAGTTGCTGAAGAGGCTGCGGCGGCTCCCGCTGCGCCAGAGTTTAATAAAGGCGATATCGCTTGGATGTTGACCAGTACACTATTGGTTATGTTCATGGCGTTGCCAGGTTTAGCGCTGTTCTACGGCGGTATGGTACGCGCTAAAAACGTACTCTCACTGTCTATGCAAATCTTTGTAACCTACTGCTTAATCTGTATCTTGTGGGCGGTTTACGGTTACTCATTGGCATTCACCAGTGGCAGTGCGTTTATTGGTGGCTTGGATCGTCTGTTCCTTAAAGATATGTTGGATGCGGCGGGCAACTTAACCGCGGCTGCAACGTTCAGCAAAGGTATATACGTTCCTGAATATCTCTATGCTGCGTTCCAAATGACTTTCGCAGCGCTGACTCCTTGCTTGATCGTAGGTGCCTTTGCTGAACGTATGAAGTTCACTGCAGTATTGTTGTTCTGCGTAGTCTGGTTCACCTTCGCCTACTTACCGATAGCGCACATGGTATGGTTTTGGTCAGGTCCAGATGCTTACACCACCAAAGAAGCTGCTGACGCAGCGACTGCGGGTGCAGGTTACATCTTCAAATTAGGCGCCTTGGATTTTGCGGGTGGTACTGTTGTTCATATCAACGCCGGTATCGCTGGTTTGGTAGGCTGCATCATGATTGGTAAGCGTAAAGGTTTTGGTACCCAATCGCTCGCTCCACACAATGTTCCTTACACAATGATTGGTGCTGCTTTACTGTGGGTGGGTTGGTTTGGTTTCAACGTAGGTTCTAACCTTGAAGCTAACGCCTTTGCTGCACAAGTATTCATCAACACCTTCTTGGCAACTGCTGCTGCAGTATTGGCTTGGACCTTTGGTGAGTGGGTAGTTCGCGGTAAACCAACCATGTTGGGTGCTGCCTCTGGTGCGGTTGCCGGTTTGGTTGCTATCACTCCAGCTTGTGGTTGGGTCGGCCCAATGGGCAGTATCGTGATCGGTTTCCTCGGTGGTCTGATCTGTATGTTTGCTGTGTTGAAACTCAAAGCGGCTTTGGGTTACGACGATAGCTTGGATGTGTTCGGCGTTCACTGTGTTGGCGGTATCATTGGTGCGCTTTTGACCGGTGTATTCAACAGCCCAGATCTTGGCGGTACTGGCGTATACGACTATGTTGCGGGTACTTGGGGCTTCTCGGGTATAGGTTCACAAGTTCTGATTCAAGCTAAGGCTGTTGGTATCACCATTCTCTGGTCAGGTATTGTTTCTTTCATCGCCTTCAAACTGATCGACATAGTGATTGGTCTGCGTGTGACTGAAGAAGTGGAAACCGAAGGCTTGGATACAGCTGAACACGGCGAGCGTGCGTACCACTCTTAATGGTTAAGTTGTAGGTGTTATTGGAAAAGCTCCTTGTGATGTACAAGGGGCTTTTTTTAGCCCTCGACTATGTGCTTGAACCCTGGAAGCTTGGTTAATTAAACGGCAGCTGATTTTTTGTCGGAAAATGTGCAGGGTGGATAGGTGCTTTTCGCATAGCTAAGGTGTATCTTAGGTTTTTTGATTCTGTTGAAAAAAGACTATTCGGGCGTTCTTTTTAATAAAGCGCTACACTGAATGAGACCATAAATAAAGGAACAAGCAATGAAACTGATTACTGCTGTTGTTAAACCTTTCAAATTAGACGATGTTCGCACTGCGCTTTCAGAAGTGGGTGTAACAGGTATGACGGTTACTGAAGTGAAAGGCTTCGGTCGTCAAAAAGGCCACACCGAGTTGTATCGCGGTGCTGAATATGTGGTTGATTTTTTACCTAAAGTAAAACTTGAATTAGCCGTTGATGATTCAATGGTTGAGCAAGCAGTGGAAGCAATTAGTAAGGCTGCACACACCGGTAAAATTGGTGACGGCAAAATCTTTATTGCTCCCTTGGAAGAAATTATCCGTATTCGCACGGGTGAAACTGGGCCAGAGGCAATTTAAAAAATTGTTGGCAATAAAGCGCGCACTTAAAGTGCGCTTTTTTTTATCTATGCATTCTGTTTGCTCCACAGAAGTGTGTGTTTTGGTGTCAGCTTTGTGTAAAAAATGAGCATCGTGGGTTTCCAATAAAAACTTTTCATTTTAATTGGGGGTTTCTCAATAAGTTTTATTGATCCATGATTGCGCTTGGCGTTTGTAGCAGTAAAATGCGCCTCACTTGCGCTCGATAGTAATAACTGTAATCCGTGCGTAGGTTGACCTTAAGTTAAAAAAAGACTAAAAATTTATTGCAGTATCCATGACGTAGCCTTAAGTCTGAGCTATATAGTAAGTCGAAAGAAGCAAGTCGAAAGTAAAGCGATCTTTTGATTGTACGTCTGCGATGGTTGTCTGATGCCCCGTATTTAATGCAATAGTGTCCGATGTAAATAGTTAAATGAAATGCAGGTGAAAGTATGAGTGATGATCTCATTAACGAAGAAGATGAAATCGAAGAGCCGATTGAAGATGGTGATGTCGAAGACGCCGATGATGAGCCATTGGATAGCGATGAAGTAGGTTATACCGCGCCCAGCAAAGCAGCGGCAGTGGTAGAGGCATTAGAAGATTTCAGTATTGCTTCGCGTCAGAAAATTCGCGATGAGCTAGAGGATCAGGTGGCTGCATTTCTAGCTCGTGGTGGCAAAATTAGTGAAGTGCCTGCCAATGTAACGGCTGACCCACCAAAAAAGCCTAGCCCTGACTATGGTGGTCGCCCCATCTAATTTGTTGCTCAACCGTATCTCAGTCGCGTCTTAACAACTTAGCCCCGCCATACGGGGCTAAGTTGTTTTTGAGGCGAAAATTCGCGATTTATTCATTCCAGTTGCGCAAGCAGTGCTTAATCAAACTTGGCGCGTGTTTTGCGTCGTCTATTGCTGGATTTTTGCCACCCTGTGTGAGTAAAATGCAGCCTCTTTTTGACCCTGGCCACACCCTTAAATTCGTATAAGACTTAATGTTCAAAACCGCCCAAGTTTGCGGTGGCTTTGTGTCTGAGTGTGTCTAATGTTAATCCGTTTTTATTATCAACTGCCGGATTCAGTTGACGTGGCCACTTGTTCAGAGGTTGTGTTATCTAGCAGTTGTTTAATTGCCTATTTAATTATCAGAGGAGCACTGACGAGGTGACTGAAGCGCGCCCCTTATTAATTCTCACCGGCTTATCCAAAGTCTATGGCAGCAATGTCGTTTTGAATAAGTTTGATCTCACTATTTACGATGGTGAGTTTTTTACCCTGCTAGGTCCCTCTGGCTGCGGCAAAACAACAGTATTGAGAATGATCGCC
>CAUOQW010000215.1:0-5145 GCA_963506825.1 uncultured Cellvibrio sp. | reverse complement strand
CCGTATTTTGTGGCACGCTTCACCGAAGGCTTCAACCATTTCGTTGCCTCCATAGTTGCTCCGGTTGCTTTCGGCTGGAGCGATAGCCGAGTGGGATTTTCACCCACGGGGAAAGCGCCGCCTTATCACGGCGCACGCCAAAAGCGGACGTTTGTATATGATGGGCTGGTCGTGATTAATAACTTAACTGATTTTTAGTCATCAGGTGAATCAATCAGAGTAACCATTAGCTGGAACGTCAAATAAGTTTTACACTGTAAGAAGCATTAGTCTCAAGAATGCAGAACCCATTAAATATTGTCCCTCGGATGAGTTACTTCACATTAATCACTTAAAATTTGTACACTATAAGACTGAATTTTTCGCCGTACGAAACCCGATATGGCTTGCCCCAGTATCCGGGCTAGATTTCATTCGTGCTGACACGCGGTAACTTTCGCAATAGGTTTCGTGACATAGGTGAGAACCGCCGCGCAACACTCTCTTCGGTGCATTGGGCTCATCTGGATCAACGCTCTGTTTAGGTCCTTTTGGGTTTTCAATCACACCTTGCTCTTTTGCGATGCGATAGTAGTCGGCATCGTACCAATCGCTAGTCCACTCCCAAACGTTTCCAGCTACATCGTAGAGACCGAACCCATTTGGTGAGAATGATTTTACGGGCGCTGTCGCGTAGTAGGAGTCGCCCAAGGTATTTTTGTGAGGGAATTCTCCTTGCCAAATATTAGCTTTGGGTTGTCCTTCATCAACGCTCGCATTACCCCAAGGATAGCGTGCGTTTTTCAAGCCACCACGCGCAGCCCACTCCCATTCGGCCTCGGTGGGCAGTCGCCGTCCTTTCCACCGCGCATATGCTTGCGCGTCATCCCAAGAAACATGCACCACTGGATGCGATTCTAAGCCCTCAACAGAGCTATCGCGGCCGTAGGGAAAACGCCAATTTGCCCCCCCTATCCAACTCCACCATTGGCTATGATCCATGTGTGAAACGGGTGTATCTGGTGGAGAAAAAACCAAAGAACTTGCTACTAACAAATTTTCAGGGGGGCGCGGTGTGCCGGGAGGTAATTGCTTCTTTATCTCCTCCCAGTCGGGTTTACGTTCTGCGGTGGTAACGTAGCCTGTAGCATCAACAAACTCTCGAAATTGAGCATTGGTAACTTCGGTGACATCCATCCAAAACTTGGTCACCTTCACGTTGTGTGCGGGCGACTCATCAGGGCGCGCTCGCGACTCTTCTGAGCCCATCGTATAGATTCCGCCCGGTATTAAAACCATACCTACAGGCACTGCATTAGAATTTAATTTTTGTGACCCAGAGTCACCGCAGCCACTGACAGTAAATAATGGAAATAGAAACCAAATTACAAACCACTTAGTACATTTATTCACTGACAGCCCTCAAGGTAACTTCGTATTTTTATTTTGTGTTTGCTTTTTCTTTTGCTTTAGCACGAACTGCATCTGGAGTAAAAAACTCAGTTAAATCTTTCTCTGTTCCATCGCGCCCCCACTTCTTAGGAAATTCGGCGGCTTGTGCTCGATCTCTGTGGCGCAAAACAGCACCCGAGCTAAACTTTTCAGTAAATGGCACCTGCGTGGCATAGGGAGACGCTTCCAGCCTATCAAAAAGCTGGGCACGCAAATCGGCCACAAGGCTAAGATACGCCGGTACGTTGATCAGGTTATGCATTTCCTGAGGGTCATTCTTTAAATCATAGAGCTCTTCGGTATCCCAAATTCCATGATACATAATGAATTTGTATTGCTCCGTGCGCAGCGCAAAGGTTGATGGTGTGCTCGGAAAGTTAAACTCCCAATAATATTCGTACAATAAATCCGAGCGCCAATTATTAATTCGCTTACCCTTTGCTAAGGCATAAAAACTTTTGCCATCTAAATTATCCGGGATCTTAGCGCCCGCCATTTCTAAAACGGTTGGCGCTATATCGATATTAGCGGTAATTTGGTTTACCTTATGATTCTGCTTAACATCGCCCCCCCACATCAATAAGGGCACACGCATAGATTCTTCGTACGCATTGCGTTTATCAATCAAGCCATGTTCACCAAAAAGAAAACCGTTGTCGCCCATAAACATGATGATCGTATTTTTATCTTGGCCGTTATCTTTTAACCACTTTAATATTTGGCCAAGGCTGTCATCCACCGCAGATAGTGTTCGGTGATATTGCAATTTATAACTTTGTATATTGAGTGAGCTATGGTAAGGGAAGTCCACGCCGTGCCAGCTGTTGCGCTGGTTTTTCACCCACATTGGTTTGCCTTCATAATTTTCTTCGGTGTCGGCTTGGCTAGCGGGCATTGATATTTCGATATTTTTATATTGTTCGCGATGACGCTCGGCGGGTAAAAATTCTGCGTGCACAGCTTTGTGCGATAGGTACATAAAAAATGGCTTATCTTTTTTGCGGGTGTTAAGCCAGCTAAGGGCATAGTCTGTAAGCTCGTCAGTAATATAGCCCTTTTGCGGAACAGACTGACCATCTACATTCAAAGTGTGCGTTTCGCCATTCTCGCCCTGCGGATAGTAATGTCCCTGACCAGCAAAACTCACCCAACGATCAAATCCTGGCTGAGGATCATCCATCTTACGGTTGGAGGAGAGATGCTCACCCATGTGCCACTTACCAAAGAAGCCGGTGTTATAGCCGGCCTGTTGCAAATACTCAGGAAAATAGCGCGTACCTTCTCTCGGTGGCTTATTATTATCCACGACACCATGATTATGCATATAAAGGCCGGTCAAAATAGACGCGCGACTAGGGGAACATAAAGCCGTTGTAACAAATGCATTGCGAAAATGCGTTCCCTCTTTGGCCAGCCTATTCATATGCGGTGTACTGAGGACGGGATTCATAAAACCAAGCTCGTCATAACGCTGATCATCCGTCAGAATATAAATAATATTTGGTGGTTGCTTAGCCTGCGCCGTGGCGCAAACAAACAGTGCGAAAAAAAATGAACCGATTAAGCGAATATTATTGTGACTTTTCATATAAAGCGGATTCCATATTTACCATGTAACTGATCACTATTTACATAGTGTATGTTGATTATTTAAAGGTGAGTATAGCGCACTCAAACGCTATTTATCCTTCCATCCGTTGGCCTTGCATGCCTAACGCCGAGCTAAGCGGCAGTTTTTAAGTTGTAGTTTTGTGGAATACTTTTGCGCAGCAAAACCACAAAACTGCGACTTAAAAACTGTCCAAGGAGCGAAGCGACTGGTGCTTGAGCGATTTGTTATGGATTAGGCTTCTTTAGTACAGTTTTACAACAAATAACTAATTCACCAACCACTATTTTTAGCTGGAGAAGACATAAACTTAAATGCTCGAACCGCAGTAATAATTAACCATAATACAAACATTGCTGGTGCAGTAATTAAAACACACCAACTAAGTTCTGACGCAAACGTAGCTATTGTAGTAACGAATGAGCTATTACAAGATAAGGAACCAATTTGCCCGCTGCATTTAAATAACAAAAACAGAGGATAGCAAATGATAAGTAAAATTACTGGTGAAACGCCAATAATTAGAAGTATAAACGTCAGTTTTATGTAGCTTATCGCAGGTTTTTCATTTTCCCTTGTGTTGGCTTTTGCCTTTACATACTCTCGGAATATTTTCTGCTTATTCATGAGGTTTTCCATAACGCCTAGCTAAGCGGCAGTTTTTAAGTTGTAGTTTTGTGGAATACTTTTGCGCAGCAAAACCACAAAACTGCGACTTAAAAACTGTCCAAGGAGCGTAGCGACTGGTGCTTGAGCGACTTGTTAAGTTTTTGCTTTTGTAGCTCGCAACTTCAGAAAACGAATAAAGAACATTTTATTTGAAATGGCTTACCTTAAAATATTGGCTATTCGTCTTTTTCTCTTACCCATTGGTCGTTTATTGATTTTCGAGTCGCGCTCCAACCAGGAGGAAGGTCTGAAATTTCTTTAAGCGAAGCATCTAAGTTTACGATATTACCCATAGAAACCAACATTAGATCTTCGGATTTATTTGTAGTGCCACATGTAAATGCCCAAGAATGATCATCTTCGTAATGTGCCACCATTAAGATAGGTAACTTTTTATCTATGACTTGATGTGTTGTAACAGCCATAACATTTCGTGCTTGATCAAATGGCCAATCCATTTTTGTACCCCCGAATGCTCCACATGAAAATACTAGAACACAAAAAACTATTAGTTTACTCATATTTCCTAACTTAACGCCGAGCTAAGCGGCAGTTTTTAAGTTGCGGTTTTGTGGAATACTTTTGCGCAGCAAAACCACAAAAGCGCGACTTAAAAACTGTCCAGCAACCGAAGGTTGCGATGCTTGAGCGATTTGTTATGTAGATTTTTTTGCCAAGGCTACAGCGGCCATGAGATACAGACTACCAACAATTTTATTACCCCATTTACTTTTCATAGCTCTGTTTTTAAAAACAGACGCGGACAAAGAGTATGCACCGTATACGGAAAACGATATGGCCATAGCACAGCCTGATAAAACAAACGCTTGCGCTACGTAGGGGTGTGCAGGACTAATGAATACTGGATATGTTAGTACGCTTGCTAATACAGCTTTAGGATTAGTTAAAGAGAATAGCATTGCAGTAACAAACATTTTTGGCTTAGACATTTCTTGTTCTTTACTCTCAGTGGCACTGCTATTTTTTCGGAATAATTTATATGCTAAGTAAACTAGGTAAGCCACGCCTAGCCATTTAAGAATGGTTAAAGCTGAAGCATATTTGCTAACTAATACAGCTAGCCCTGAGAAAACTAATGTTGCTTGAATACCCGTTGAAACCATAAAACCGAGTGGAACATAAATAGAATTAACAAAACCGTATTTAAGAGACTGCCCTAATGCAAACATTACATTCGGACCAGGCAGAATAAGAATTGATGTGAACGTGACCACAAATAACAATAGAAGTGTTATGTCCATCCTAGATCTCCTCATTTAACATAACGTTGAGTTCAGCGGCAGCTTTTAAGTTGCAGCTTTGTGGAATACTTTTGCGCAGCAAAACCACAAAGCTGCGACTTAAAAGCTGTCCAGCACCGAAGGTGCGGTGCTGGAACGAATTGTTATGTGAAACTTTACTTTGCGAAAAACGTG
>CAUOQW010000214.1:0-5154 GCA_963506825.1 uncultured Cellvibrio sp. | reverse complement strand
GCGAAATCCATTGATTTTGATTACGCCCAATATTTTTACAAATTGAAAATTCAAAAGACAGCACCCGATCTAACCGATAAACACTAACGCCATAAAGCAAAACACACTGCGGGTTCTTGACTTACAAGTCTTGTGATCTAGCGTTAGCCCTAACACTCGTTACGTAAATTACCGTCACTCATTTTGGATATTTGTTATGAACTCGCACGGAGCAATTTTGGTCGTCGATGACACGCCTGAATCACTCTTGCTGATTGCAGAGTTGCTAGACTCCAAAGGCTATGAGGTATGCACCGCTACCAGTGGCGAGGAAGCATTAGCATTAGCATCTGCGTTTGCCAAGCCACCCGCACTGATTTTGCTCGACATGTGTATGCCGGGCATAAACGGTATCGAGTGCTGTAAACAGTTAAAAGCCAACGACATCACTGCCACTATTCCTATTATTTTTCTAAGCTCCATTACCGACCCGGATGAAAAGACCGAAGGTTTTGCCGCAGGGGCAGTGGATTTTGTTAGCAAACCGTTTGAATTTAACGAGCTACTTGCACGAGTGCGCACCCACTTGGAGCTATCACAGTTAAATCATCACCTCTCGGCATTAGTCGATGAAAAAATCGTTGCACTCCAGCTGAGCCAAATGCGCTTTCGGGCACTTATGGAACACGCTCCCGAAGCCATTCTGGTATTCGATATTGATGAAAATCATTTTGTCGATGCCAATCTTAAAGCCGAGCAACTTACTGGTCGTTCCGTTGCTGAACTAACCAAGCTAAGGCCAGAAGATTTGTATGCCAAGGGCACGGCTGATCGTAACTTAATGGCATTAAGCGTGGAGGCTAACACCTATAAAACACAGCAGAGTGAAGAGCTGGTTTTTAAGCGGCTTGTGCTACGGCCAGATGGCAGCAGCACCCACTGTGAAGTACATTTAAGCCTTATGCCCAAAGCCGTTGGTAATTTAATCCGCGCCAGTTTTATCGATATTTCTCAGCACATTGAAGCCGAAAAGAAAATTCAGCACCTCGCCTATTTCGATCAACTTACAGGCTTGCTCAACCCTCAAGGCTTGGAACCCAAATTACAAAAGTTGATTGATGAGCGCGGCAAATCTGGCCGAGAGCCGTTTGCATTGATTTTGTTGGATTTAGACGATTTTAAATACGTTAACGATGTTTACGGCCAACAGATTGGCGACCAACTGCTCTGCCATATCGCCCGCTGCTTAAACCAATTTGGGCCCGCCGAAGGTTTAGTTTCACATCGCGGTGGCGATGAATTTGTAATGATCATTCCGCATATCAATACAGAATCGCTGGAGTTCATGGCGACACAAATACTCGATAGCCTCGCCACGCCTTACTACTTCAAAGGCATTCGCCTCACCACCAGCGCCACCATGGGAATCTGCATTTACCCCAACGATGGAGAGAATCAGTTAGACCTACTGCGCAATTGCGATATGGCCATGTACTTGGGCAAAACCCAAGGTAAAGCGCGCTTTCAATTATTTGATGCCGTACTGCGGCGCGAATTTATGGAGCGGGTGGAATTGCTGGATGCACTCAAAATAGCGGTTAATGAAAACCAGTTTGAAGTCTACTACCAACCGCAAATCAATCTGGAATCCCAGCGCGTGGTGGGGCTGGAAGCCTTGGTGCGCTGGCATCACCCCAAATTGGGCATGGTATCCCCCGCGCGCTTTATTCCACTGGCGGAAGAATCAGGTTTAATTCTGCCCATAGGCCGCTGGGTAATGCACGAAGCCTGTCGTCAATTGCGCGAATGGTTAGACCAAGGGCTAGAGGACGTATCCATCAGCGTTAACCTCAGCAACCTTCAATTTCAAGATCAAACCCTGCTCTACTATATTGATACAGTCTTGTTATAAAACGGACTGACTTCAGAATTGTTGGATCTGGAAATCACTGAATCCTGCGCCATGCTATCGCCACAGCAATCTATCCAAATCATGCATGACATCCGCCGCCGAGGTGTGCATTTATCCATCGACGACTTTGGCACTGGCCATTCATCGCTCTCGTATCTGATTCAACTACCCGTCAATGTCATGAAAATTGACCAGTCATTTGTGCGGCAAATTGATACCGACGAAAAAGCCGCTACCCTCTGCGACTCCATTAACTTTATGGCGCACCGCATGGGTATGAAGGTGATTGCAGAGGGGGTAGAGACCGAGGCACAACTTAAGTTTTTACTTAGCGCGGCAGTGGATATAGTGCAGGGCTACCTGTTTAGTAAACCCCTACCCGCCCACCAAATCATGCCCTTTATTCAAGCTAATCCCGGCCGCGATGAGTGGGGCGTGGCAGAATTTATCTAGCGGCTTCTCTCGTTCAACGCCTTACCTGACAAATAAATTGAATTTAAAGGGCAATACTTCTGCAAGTATTGCCACTTTATCCAAACTCTCGCCACGGGTAATATTCGATAGACTAATTATCTTGCGCCAGTCTAAATCCGAAATTTATATCACGCACAATAGTTGGGATAACGGGATGAGCATTGCGTAATGACACTCGTATCCCCTCTACATCGTTGTGCCATTGCCCACCCAAAGATACATGGATATTGCAATTACCGGTAAGCCAAGGCGCGCCGTTAGTTGGAGCACCTATATAATTTTCATTAAAGCAGTCTTGCACGTATTCGGAAACATTCCCAAGCATGTCGTAAAGGCCATAGGCATTAGCCGGAAACTTACCTACCGGTGCAGACTGAAGCCATTGATCAGCACCGCTGATATGTTCAGCGCAACATGTCTCTGTACCGTAATTTGCAAAATCATGGCTTGCCACGTTACCCCAATAATATTCAGTGGTTGTACCTGCTCTTGCGGCATACTGCCATTCCGATTCACTCGCTAACCGATATTTCTTTCCTGTTTTTTGGCTTAGCCAAGCTGCATAGTCTGTTGCTTCTTGCCATGTAACGTTTCCTACAGGGCGACTTCCACGACCTATACCAAGATCGTTAGGTCTTGGTTTTCCGGTGGCGGTAACGTAGGCATCGTATTCGGCAAATGTAGTTTCATACTTGCTCATCTTGAACGCCTTGATGGTTACTTCATGTACAGGCAACTCAAAATTAGGGTCGTTGGGGTAATGTTTTTTGTTATATCCATTCAAATCACCCATTTGAAAACTGCCCGCAGGGATGTCCACCATCTGAGGCTCAATGAATACAATTGGAGCTACCGAACTGCTGGATGAGGAGGATAAAGAAGAGGATGAAGAAGATGAAGATTGAAGGCTTGATGACGCAGAGCTTAAAACAACTGTTGCAGATGACTGAGTGGCTGCAGGCGTTGATGATCCACCTCCACCACAAGCCATTAATAAACCAATAGGCGCCATTGTTAGTATGATTTTGAAAAATTTCATATAGACTTCCACTTTTTAAGATTACTCATGATGATTGATGTGGCTTTCGCCCCACGCATTAATCTCAAAAAAGAAGTTATCTCGCGATTACAGATGCATGATAAAAATATTACATTTTTATTCCCTTTAAAATCATATAGTTAAAAATCTGTGAGCGCTTTTTGAATAGAAAATTTAGTTTCGGTAATGTTGTGGTTGACCCACAGGCAAATTTAATTTGTGTTGGAAGTAAAGAAACTCGGGTAGGAACTCAGTTAATTTCTCTGCTGTGCTACTTGGTCGAAAACAAACAACAAATTGTTTCTCGCCAACAAATTACTGCCGCTGTTTGGCCCAATGTTGTGGTTGAGGAAGGTTCCATTTCCCGAGCGATTTTCTCCCTACGCAACGTATTAGGTGATGATGCCAAGCAACCTAAATTTATTGAAACCATTCCCAAAAAAGGCTTCCGCTTTTTAGCAGACGTTTCATTTCTAGATACAAATATCAATAAAGACATTGAAGTCTATCCCAGTGACCACACCGTCCTTTCCGTAAAAAAATCTCGAAAAGCCATTCTAGGAATAATAATTTTTCTAGGCTTGCTAGGTATGTTGGCAGCACTTTGGTATGAGCCTGAGCACCTTCACAAAGATGAAATTCTCAATATTTTACCGGCGACAAAAATAGAGGGGGTGGAAGGCGACATGGCCATAAATGGCAATCATAAAATGGCCTTTCTCAACTTTACGAGTAACCGTGCAGATTTGTACCTAAAAGATTTAACGACAGGAACTCAGGAACGTATCACCTACGACAATTGGCAAAAAGGCCCACCGCGATGGCTGAACGACAACACCCTTATTTATTCACGTTGCTCAAGGCAAGAATGCCAAATTGTAAGTCAGGTATTGAATCAATCTACTCACGTACTCTACACAAGTAACGCTTTTTTGGGCGAAATAGCATTAGTACCCAATGATCCACATAGCTTTATTTTTTGTGAAGGTATTGCACCAGAGCTTATCTGGTTCGATATGCGCTCCGGAAAACATGAAAACCTGCGCAATCGCTACAATAATTTACCCAAGAACATAATGTATCCCCTATTTTCAAAAGACAATTTACGCCTGTACTTCATCACTCCAGATCATACTGTTTCTCAAGACATAATCGTCGAGTATGAATTATCCACAAAAAAAATTCGTACAATAAGTACGCAGTTTGATTCCATTCAAAGCCTTACGTTTGATCGTCATCAACAATTACTTGTTTCAGGCGAAGTTAACCATACAAAAGGGCTGTGGTTAGTCGATATGAAAGATGGGGCGCCTACACTTTTCTTGCGAGCAACAAACAATGAGTCATTTCCACGCGCCTTAGTCTCTCCTAGTGAGCCCAATCTCTATGTTCAATCGCTCATATTAAACAGGGATATTGGCCTTATATCTGGTGGAATCGATATTACCAACGAATTCCCCGATCTAAATTCTACGGGTATGGAGACATCAGCAATATTCACCGACGATGAACAATTTATTTATTTTGTTTCAGATCGCACAGGGTTCTCGGAAATCTGGCGTTATGATATCGCAAAAAAAATAGCCACTCAGATTACCCACTTAAAAGCATTTATATTTTTGTCACTCGTCATCTCGCACGATGGCCAACGAATTGCAGCGCTGTATAACAATGACCCCCAACGAAAAATGGGAATTTTTTCTATCCATACGGGTGAACTATTGGCTTCAAAAACCAGCAAGGTTGCGGC
>CAUOQW010000213.1:0-5187 GCA_963506825.1 uncultured Cellvibrio sp. | reverse complement strand
TTCCGCACCCACTTGGAATCAATTAACGGTACAGCAGCAAAAAGTCTTATCCGCGTTGGAAAGCAAGTGGGATACCATGCCTATAGAGCGCCGCCAACAATTGCTTACAAAGGCCGATAACTTTTCCAAGTTAACACCGTTACAGCAAGACAATATGTTACAACGTTTCGAAACTTGGAATCGCTTGCCTAAAGATCAAAAAGAAAACCTGCGCAAACGTTATAAAGAATTTAATAATTTGCCAGCAGATCAAAAAGCAGAGGCGCGCGCGCGTTTGGAGCGATTTCAAGCATTGCCAGATGATCAAAAGCAGGAATTGCGTGAGAAATGGCAATCCATGACGCCAGAGCAAAAACAAAAGCTGCGCGAGCGTTTTAATAATATGACGCCAGATGAACGCAAAATTG
Source organism: uncultured Cellvibrio sp. (assembly GCA_963506825.1). Lineage (GTDB taxonomy): Bacteria > Pseudomonadota > Gammaproteobacteria > Pseudomonadales > Cellvibrionaceae > Cellvibrio. Next base: position 4,780 of record CAUOQW010000213.1, on the reverse strand, counting down.
CGCGCGAGCGTCTAATGCGAATTCATGAAAACAAAGCGCAATAAATTTCGTTCTGCTAGGCGTGGGTGATGGTTTTATATTACTTGTTTATCGAAGGATGCTTTTGTCGAAAGCATATTGCTCGTAGTCTTTGGGAAGATCTGCAATAAAGGGATTAGCTAGGTTAAATTTTTTTCGCTGATGTAGTTTCACGAAGTCTAAATTAGCGGTTTGATATTTTAGCCACAGATTTTTTAAGGAACCATCTTTGTATGAAGTCACTAAGCCGTCTTGTACACGTGCAATTAATAGCTTGTTGTCGGAGTTAGTGTAATAGAAGCGAGGTAGCGCATAAGTTAATACAAAGGTTTCATCGTAGGTGAGTTCTTTAATATATTTGAAGGCCTCATATTCGCCTTTGATTTCATTAGCTCCGCGACAAAACAAATCAATTCTACCGGCAGCGGTCATCTTGAATAGACCGGCGTAGCTAGGTATTTCAGATACATGGAAACCATTTGCGCGCAGAATGTTAGTGTCAATCCAACCAATACCGTGGCCCATGGAGTATTTTTTAAGTTGTTCTACAGAGGTTATTTTTTTTAAATCTTCTTTGATTTTTGGATTAACGAAACAAATTCTGTGCCCCAAAATTCCCAGCTCAACGGGAAAATTAATATAGCTTAAATCCCCTTTTTCACTGAATTCTTTATCGTAACTTTCTTCAAGTAATAGGTTAGGATAAATTTTTAGTTTCGCTGCATAGCGAGCGCGAGGGCGATTCATGGAGGGTATGGGTTGAAGGCGATAGTCGCCGTATTTCGCTTTGGTTTTATCCATAACCAATTTAATTAATTCAAAGCTGTATGCTTCGCGGGTGTCTTCTAAGGTTTCTGGCGAGCGAATAGAAACAAGAAATTCAGCGTATGCAAGCCCACACATAATTGCATTTAGCAGGATCACCACAGTTAATTGAGACAACAGACGGCATAAAGATATTTTATGTTTGCTGAGCCGCATTTATCGGTTACTCAAAGAATAAGGGTGATTTTCTTGCCTTTAAGCTTAGCAGTTGAGGTTCTATTCTCCAGTGTTAGCGTTTTAGGCTATTTGTACTCTACAGGTGCGCCATTGGGTCTGCGTAGCACAATCAAATCGCTTCGGCTAACGCCTTGGGTTACGTGGCGGCAAAGCTCAAGAAACTTGTGAATACCTGCCGTCATGAATTTTTGCTTATGCAATACAAAATTAAATTGTCGCTTTAAATCTAATCCTGCTATTTCCAAGGGCACTAAGCTGCCACGTTTAAAGGCATCCTTGAGCGCGAGCCGCGAAATACAGCCAATTCCTAATCCTGACTCCACTGCGCGTTTAATTGCTTCGGTATGCTCCAGTTCTAAAAGCACTTTTAGATTGGTGAGTTGATGGCGCAATGCTGCCTCAAACACTTGGCGGGTACCTGAGCCGCGCTCGCGTAAAATCCAGCTCTCGTTGGATAGATCTTGAAGCTTTAGCTTTTTTTGATGGGCAAGTGGGTGATCTGGCGCTGCAAAAATCACGAGTTCATCATCTACCCAAGGGGTGATGTGTAAATCCGGGTGGTGGCTATCACCTTCAATGAGGCCTAAATCCAGCTTAAAGTGGGCAACCTGTTCAACAATAGCCGACGTGTTTTGCACCGAAAGCTCGACCCGGCTGCCGGGGCTCTGTTGCATATAGTCACCTATTAATAAGGTGGCTAGATAGTTACCGATGGTGAGTGTCGCACCAATCCGCAGAGAACCTGCACCGGTTTTTCCTTCCATTAAGGATTCCAGTTCTTGTGCGCGATCCAGAAGCTCCATGGCTCTTGGCAAGAGTTCGCGTCCCTCGGTATTGAGTTGCAAGCGCTTACCTTGGCGATCAAAGAGGCGAGTGTTGAACTGTTTTTCCAGTTCCGCTAGCGCCATGCTCGTAGCAGATTGGGTCATAGAGAGCGCCTCTGCTGCCCGCGAAACACTGCTTTCGCGGCCGATGGCGACTAAAACTTCAATTTGGCGAAGGCTAAATTTCATTCGATGGATCTCCGCTTGGCACCTAAGGGCTGTTTACTTGGAAAATGTTATTTTTAATGGATTTTTGGCTGCCAAAGGCAGCACGTTTTAGGTGCTGAGGCCCTATAATGCCGCGCCTTTTACGGGTTTATATCTACCTAAGACTTATATCAGTATTATTGATTAACAATATAAGAGTAATCAATTTTACAGATGTAGTTCAAGTACTTTATAATTGCGCCAAATGATTAGGAGCTGCAAACATGAAAGTGTTGGTTGGAATTAAGCGCGTTGTGGATCACAACGTGCGCGTGCGTGCAAAAGCCGATGGCAGCGGGGCAGATATCGCCAGCGCCAAAATGAGTATTAACCCCTTCGACGAAAATGCCGTTGAAGAAGCTGTACGCCTTAAAGAAGCTGGTGTTGCGACAGAGGTTGTTGTGGTCACCACTGGCGCAGCTAACGCGCAAGATGTTCTGCGCCACGCTCTGGCCTTGGGTGCAGACCGCGCGATTCTGGTTGAAACAGCCGATCAATTAAGTTCTTTGGCAACCGCTAAAGTGCTGCGTGAAGTTACCAAACGCGAAGCGCCACAACTGGTGTTGATGGGTAAGCAAGCCATTGATGATGATGCTGCCGAAGTCGGCCAAATGCTCGCGGCGTTGCTGAATGTGAGTCAAGCGACTTTTGCATCTGCAATAAAAATTGTCGATGGTAAAGCGCTGGTTGCGCGTGAGATTGATGGCGGCCAAGAAACACTAGAATTGAATTTGCCTGCGGTTATCACTGCAGATTTACGTTTGAACGAGCCGCGTTATATCAAGCTGCCTAATTTAATGATGGCAAAGAAAAAGCCGCTTGAAACCATCGCCTTGGCAGATTTAGATGTAAATACTGCAAGCAAAGTTGCCACCATTAATGTTGCAGAACCGCCCGCACGTGCAGCCGGCAAAATGCTTAACAACGTTGAAGAATTGATTGAAGTCTTGCAAGCGCAAGTTCAAACAAATAAGTAGTGGGATGCACTAAATGTCTATTTTATTAATTGCCGAATTCGATCAACAAACCTTAAAAGCAGCCACTCGCTCAGCTATTACTGCTGCAACGCAATTGGGTGGCAATATTGATGTGTTGGTTATTGGTCAAAACGTCAATGCAATCGCACAACAAGCTGCAAGCGTACAAGGTGTTGCCCGTGTATTAGTTGCAGATGATGCTGCTTACGCAAAACCACTCGCTGAAAATTTCGCGCCGCTCGTACAATCTATAGTGGTGCAGGGCATAGCAGCAAACTATTCCCATGTGATTGCGGCGGCCTCTAGCTTCGGCAAAAATTTATTGCCACGTGTAGCTGCCTTGCTTGATGTCGATATGGTTTCTGAAGTCACCAAAATTATCGATGCATCAACCTATGTTCGCCCGCTTTATGCAGGCAACTTAAATGCGACTGTGCAAACCAACGAAGCTATTAAGTTATTAACTGTTCGCCCAACGGGTTTTGTTGCTGCGAAAGACGGCGAGCAACCTGCGCCTATTGAAGCAATTGCTGCAACTGGCGATAAAGCTTTGTCGCGCTTTGTCAGTGAAAACATTCAAGTCAGCGAGCGCCCAGAATTAGGCACTGCGAGCATTATAGTAACTGGTGGTCGTTCACTCGGCAGTGCAGAAAAATTTGATGCCCTTATGTCGCCGCTTGCAAATAAATTGAATGCGGCTATAGGTGCAACACGCGCTGCTGTTGACGCAGGTTTTGCGCCTAACGAATGGCAAGTTGGCCAAACTGGTACTGTAGTGGCACCCGATATTTATATCGCCATTGGTGTCTCTGGTGCGGCGCAACATATCGCCGGTATGAAAGAAAGCCGCATGATTATTGCTATTAACCAAGACCCAGATGCACAGATTTTCCAATGGTCAGATTATGGTTTGGTGGCAGATTTATTTGATGTGCTACCGAAAATATCAGCCGCGCTGTAATTTGCAAAAAATTAATTCACAAAGACCAATTTAAAAGAACTTATTTAAGGTAAATCGACATGGCTGCTGTAGCGACCGAAAAAGTATTAAGTGTTCGTCATTGGAATGATTCCCTGTTTAGTTTCACTACTACACGTTCGGATTCATTACGTTTTGAAAATGGTCAGTTCGTAATGATCGGTTTGGAAATCAATGGCCGCCCATTATTGCGTGCCTACAGTATTGCCAGTGCAAACTATGAAGAAGAGCTAGAGTTTTTCAGTATTAAAGTGCCCAACGGCCCTTTGACGTCGCATTTGCAAAATCTACAGGTAGGTGATGATTTGTTGGTGGGTAAAAAGCCCACAGGCTCTTTGTTGATTGATGATTTAAAACCAGGTAAAAACTTATATTACCTAAGTACAGGCACTGGTCTTGCGCCATTTTTAAGTTTAATTCGCGATCCCTCTGTATACGAGAAGTTTGAAAAGATCGTTCTCTTTCATGGCGTTCGCACCGTTAGCGAATTGGCGTACATGGATTACATCATGAACGAGTTGCCACACAATGAATTTTTCGGCGAAGAAGTGCGTGAGAAATTAATTTACTACCCATCAGTAACTCGTGAACCTTTCCGCAATCAAGGTCGCTTAACCGATTTGGTCGAGAGCGGTAAGTTGTTTGAAGATATTGACTTGCCACCTTTCAATCCAGAAACTGACCGCGCCATGTTGTGCGGCAGCACAGAGATGTTGAAAAGCACTTGTGAACTTTTAGATGCACGCGGTTTCAAAATTTCTCCGCGCATTGGT
>CAUOQW010000212.1:0-5192 GCA_963506825.1 uncultured Cellvibrio sp. | reverse complement strand
TCGAGGATTCAAAACTACTTTATTTGTGGTTCAATCCACTCCACTACATCCTTACTTAAATCCTGCAGACACTTACGGGTTGCGCTGCAAACCGTCACGCCATTGCTACCCATATCCAATACATTGCTAGATGGCGTAAATTCATTCAGCGTCATAATCGCGCAGGTATGTTTGGCGGTAACAATATTATTTTTGTTTTTGACTAGTGCCGCAGTGATTTGTACTTTGGGCAATTTGGAGTCGCGCTTGATGCCAAACTGACGTCCTTCACCCCCAAGAACCAACTGCTCAACATCTATAGCCAACACCGGAACAACACCATTCAAAATCTTATCGCGAGTGGCGATAGATTCAAGCCGAATGCCTTGCGTGTGAGCGCGCTCAATCAGGTTGCTCACCAAGACGCTGTCTATCTCGCAGGGGAATTCTGATTGTTTGTATTTATAGCCTTCAACATTAAAACCGATATTTTTATTGACGTAGACCAGCGGCGCATTCGCGCTTAATGGTGATTCAGCCTCCGCTAGGGCGATTAACGGGCAGCTAAAGGCTAAGCTCAGTAATGCTAGTGTTTTGGATAGTGGTTTCATGGCATCGTCCTCTTGGACTGATTGGGATAAGGGGTTCGAACCACACCCGTCGCTTTAATACAGGATGTGTGTGAGTTGAATATATTGCAAATAGCGAAGAAAACACTGACTATACAAAAACCTCGTGCTTACCTTTTACTTACCAAAATTATTCCTTTTAAAATCAACAAGATAGATTTAATCTTTACGCGTACAATACTTGTCTTCTGGCACCTATCTCTTGCAGAATTACACCTCCAACAAGGCTGGCGTAGGGATGCCCAACCTTGGTAAACCAATAAGAAAAAGTTACTGACCAAAAGGTATGCCCAATGCAAAAGCCTGTAGATCAAAAGCTTAAAAAGCGTGTCGGCTGATATGGATCCCAATAATAAAAACAACTTCGCGCTGGGTGATATTCAAGTATCACCATCGCACAACCAGATTGCCGCTCGCGGGCATGTGGTTAAATTACAGCCCAAGGTTATGGCGGTGCTGCACTATTTGGCTTGCAATCACGAGCGGGTCATTAGCAATGAAGAGTTGATCGAGCGTTTATGGGAGGGGCGTGTTGTGACCCATGGCTCGGTACAAAAGAGTATTAACGCTTTGCGAAGCGCATTTTCTGAATTAATGGGTGAGCAAGAATTAATAGCCCATTATTCCAAGCGAGGTTATCAGCTTACTATCTCCCCGCAGTTTGCTGTCATCCCCCAATTTTTAGCGCCTAGTCAACCAATTACCAATGAGCCGCCTTTGGCGGTGAGTCTGGAAACTAATCCACCCAAGAAGACGGGTAACCGACGTTGGCTATTGGCTAGTGTTTGGATCAGCGCCAGCATATTGGTGGTGATAGCGGCCTTCACTTATTACCTAACAAAACCTGCACCGCTGATCCTCACCAAGAATCACAAAACCATCTTTCAAAATACCTTGGGCTATACCCATGAAACCGGTCATGAAAGAAATGCGATGCCGCATCCTGATAATCAGCACGTGGCCTATATTCGTGAAAAATTTAATGCCAGTGGTTTGGGCGAAACCCAAAGTGACATTGTAGTTCGCGATCAGAAAGGGGCGGATTGGCGCATCACTATGAGCAATGGCTCCTGGTTCAAATTAGCCTGGTCGCCTGCGGGTAAGCATTTAGCTGCTATTGAGGTGAAGCGCAACGAAGGCCAGTCCTACACCCCCAATTTTTTTGAGAAGCCTAACTATCTCTATTCCTTTCATATTTTTTCTCTCGATCTTGCCAACAACCGTCTGCTAGAAAAGCAGCAGTTGAGCCAATGGCAAGGGCGCATCTATAGTCGGACGTGGTGGGATGAAAATACCTTGGAGTTTGTCGCCAAGCAGGGTACCAGCGCCACCGCGGCGCGCTATAGATACTCTATTCAGGATCAACACTTGAGCCAGCTTGATGAGGGTGTCACCAACCTTATGGCATCTACGGTGCTGAATAAGCAAACCGCTTTGGCAAGCTTGCACAAGAGTCGGGTTCAAATTGATTTTTTAAATGAAAACCAAATACAGCAAAGCCGTTGGCAGTTGGACATAAGTATGGCCGATATCAGCTGGATTCCCGATGGCAGTGGCATTTTGGTCTACTCCGAGGACACCCGTGGGCTATTTGCCTTGTACCGGGATGGCCAGCAAGTACAAATACCTCTAGCTGATACTAAAGACCGCATTTTTTCGCGTCCGCGCTACAAACCGGATGGTTCGGCCATTTTTTACACCGAGGAGAAACGCAGCTCGAATATTTTTCTGATAAACATGGAGGGCACTAAGGCTCGCTTAACGGAAAATACCGACCTCAACTACGCTGCCAGCTTCTCGCCGGATGGCAATAAGATCGTCTACGCCTCGGTGCGTAACAATCAAACACATCTCTGGTTGATTGAAGCGGGCCAAGAGCGCCAGCTCAGCAGTCAAGCTATTGATGGCAAAGTGCTCGCCATAATCTGGTCTGATAATGGCGAGCACTTGCTCTACAGCGCGGGAAATCGTCTCTACCGCTATAGTTTCCTCAACGCAGAAACATCACTGCTCTTAAGCGATAGCGATAAGGTTGAACCCATCGCCTACTTTCCCGACAGCCATAAGTTGATTGTACTTAAGAGTAATCGCGATCTCAGAAACCTATGGCGTATCAACACCCAAACCCAGCAACAAAAACAATTAAGCTTTGGTTCGGTGGGCTCTGCCATAGCTTATAAAGGTGATGTGCTCTTCCAATATGCCAGCGAAAATGGGCTCTGGGTGGTGGGCAATCAGAGTGATGTACCGGAACAACGAGCGCCAAATCTGAATGAAAACGCCAAGCTGTTACGTGCGGATGAGCAAGGGGTCTACTTTATTGAAGGTGGCCTCTGCCGCGAATCGGATATCGCCTATTTCAACTACACCAACGCAGCTAAATCGACGTCCTTAATACGCGCTAACAAAATTGTTTCAACCACGGCCTTTCATCCCAGCAAAGGCAGCTTACAAACCGACTGTTATCTCGCGGAAGCCAATATAGTGCTTATGAAGTAAGTCAGAACCTCCTCCATAAAATCTCCTGATTATCGCCAAGTACACCACAGCATTTGGTGGTTTCTCAGCTTAATAGCTATTTCTGAGGTTAGTAGTCAGTTACATTGCGCTACAATTACTTATTGTTCATTTCTTATATAAGACCCATTTATGAGCTCGCTCTCCAACAAACGCATTCTCTTGGGTGTGACCGGCGGTATAGCTGCCTATAAAAGTGCTGACCTTGTGCGACGCTTACAAGACGCCGGCGCGAGTGTGCAAGTGGTGATGACTGCCGCTGCGCAGGAATTTATTACACCTTTAACTATGCAGGCGTTGTCGGGCAATCCTGTACATACCAGTTTGCTAGACCCAGCGGCAGAGGCGGGTATGGGTCATATTCAATTGGCGCGCTGGGCAGATCTTATTTTGATTGCCCCCGCCAGCGCAGACTTTATCGCGCGCTTGGTGCAGGGCCAAGGCGATGATCTCTTGGCGACGCTCTGCCTCGCCACCCCGGCACCCATAGCGGTAGCACCTGCCATGAACCAGGGCATGTGGCGCAATGCCAGTACGCAGGCTAATGTTGAGGTGCTTAAGCAGCGTAAAGTCCATATTTTTGGCCCTGCTGCGGGTGAGCAGGCCTGTGGCGATATTGGCCCGGGGCGAATGTTGGAAGCTTTGGAACTAGTGGATGCTGCCGCAGGATTGTTTGTGAGCGGCCACTTGGCAGGTAAAAAAGTCGTGATTACCGCTGGTCCAACCCGTGAAGCGATTGATCCGGTGCGCTACATTAGCAATCACAGTTCGGGCAAGATGGGCTATGCGCTCGCTCAGGCGGCAGCAGAAGCTGGTGCGCAAACTGTGCTAATTTCTGGCCCCACACAATTAACGGCGCCAGAGCGGGTTGAATTTATTTCAGTCACAACGGCTGAAGATATGCTCAGCGCCAGCCTGCAAGCGGCGCAAGGGTGCGATCTATTTATTGCCGCTGCCGCCGTGGCCGATTACCGCCCCGCGCAGATCGCAACACACAAGCTTAAAAAAACCTTAGAAGCGGATAGCATGTTGCTTGAGCTGGTAAAGAATCCAGACATAGTGGCCACTATTGCCGCGTTGGAGAAGAAGCCATTTACAGTGGGCTTTGCAGCAGAAAGTGAAAATCTCATTGCTTATGCGCAGCAAAAGCTTACGCGTAAAAATTTGGATTTAATTATCGCCAACAATATAGCTGCAACAGGTATTGGTTTTAATAGCGATGACAATGCTGTGACGCTTATCGATAAAACGCAGCAACAAGAATTAACGCAGCGCAGCAAACAACAATTGGCGCGAGACTTAATTGCAATCATTGCGCAAAAAATAGCTGACCAACAATAATCAATTTTACGATTAAACATGATCATATTGATTAGAGTCACCGATTTACTAATACCATTGATTCATTAAAACCACTGATTGATTTATACCACTAAGGGGACATTGTGGACGATCTCGACAACAATATAAGTAAGCCGCAACGCGTACTGAATATTCCGCAAATACAAGTGCCCACCCCCTCCAGCGCGGGTTCACGGGCTGCGGTGCGCGCGCAAGAGCAAGCTAAGCGCAAAGCCGCCGCACAGCAACGTTTGTTGTTTATGATGCTCGGCGGCGCTTTATTGTTGAATGCGGTGTTGGGCTATTTCCTCTATGGGCTTATGGTAGAAGATGCTACCAAAACCAATGAAGATACTTTTATTCAGCAAGAGTTAGAAGCGAGTGTTAGACCCATCAAAAAATATCTTAGTGAGAATCAAGAAAAACTAAATCAGCTCGCGCAAAATACTGCCATTATTCAAGCGCTCAATGAAAAAAATAAAGATACCTTTCCTCCCTTGGCAAACTCCTTTGTACCGCAAATTGAAACCGCGTTGGATTTAAAAATTTTAATTGCGGGTGAGCTGGACGTAGACCCCAATGGCGTTGCGCCTATACGTTTTGCCGAGTTGGATTTATTGCGCCGAGCCGAGCGCGGTGAAACTGCTTTCCCGGAAGCAGCCTTAATCAATGAGAAATGGCAAATACATTTTGTTGTACCCGTCACTGCTGGAAAAGATTTACCCT
>CAUOQW010000211.1:0-5227 GCA_963506825.1 uncultured Cellvibrio sp. | reverse complement strand
GCTGGTTGGCAGGAATATGGTTACGATATTTATTTACAAGCGCGTCAACACCGTTTAGAGCATTACAAAACACCCACCAAACCTTACAACGTTAGCGAATACGGTGATTGGGAATACTACGCCATGAATGCCGGTTTAAACCAAACCGCTTGGGCGAATTTATTGCAAGCAGATCGCTCTAGTCGCCAATTGTTAGGTGATGGAGAAAAACGTTTGTTGCAACAAGCCTCTAACATTCAAGAAGCGCACAACGACAACCTTGCTAGCACGCCCGCATTTGCCGATGGTTTTTGGGTAATGTTTGATTACAACCGTGGTTACTCACCAGATTTAGAATCATCCGGCGTTATGAGTATTGAACGTTTGCCAAAATATTCTTACTACTTCTATCAAAGCCAACGCGATGCGAGCGAGAAGTCCGATAAATTTGCCAGCGGCCCTATGGTCTTTATCGCCAGCGAATGGAATGATAAGTCGGCTTTAAATGTGCGGGTATTCAGTAACGCTGAGCAAGTGGAGTTATTTTTAAACGGCGAATCACTGGGCAAACAAAAGCCCGATGCCAATAAAAACACAACTCACTTAAAGCACCCGCCTTTCACTTTCACCGCAAAAGAATTCAAAGCGGGCGAATTAAAAGCCGTGGCCTACATGGGCGACAAAGCCGTAAGCGAACACAAAGTAGTAACGGCAGGCAAGACAACACAAATTAAAGTAAGTGTGGATGCCAGCGGTAAAGCACCGCAAGCGGGTGCAAAAGATTTGGTATTTGTGCGCGCGCAATTGTTGGATGCAATAGGCAATATTACTCACGACAATAGTGTTCCCGTTACTTTCACCATCAGCGGCTCTGCAAAACTAATAAGCCCAGCTGAAATTAATTCAATTGACGGTGTTGCCAGCGCCTTGATTGAAATTGGCGATAAAACCCAAGATATTAAAATCAATGCAAGCTCAAAAGATGTAACGGCGGGTTCGCTTAGCCTTCAATAAGTTATGTCAAAAACAAAAAACGCAGCGCAAGATCACTTGCGCTGCGTTTTTTATTTTCGAACGCTAAAAAATATTCATCGTTTCGTCATATTACTGCTATGGCGCTTAAAATATTTTTTCGCTCTGACCCCTTCAACACAACAAAATAATAATTAAGACGACATTTAGCAACTTCATAATAGGCCGCAGTTGCTGACAACTTACATTAGGCGTAAAGTTTCATTCGCTTAACCGCACCATTCATTTACTTATAGAGGGACTTAAATATGCCAAACTCAACACCCATCAATTTTGCCGACCTAGGCTCCGCCGAGTCAGTGCCAATCCCAAACAACTATCAGGGTTTTCATTGGCTAGACTACACCATCCAAGGAGAATTCTCCGGCGCACCAACAACCTATCTCCCTAGCAGTTTCAGTGCTCCCCCAGCAAGAGTAATACATGGTTTTGGTTTTCAAATGACGGCTGCTGATAATATGTCTTTCGATTTGAACGGTTTGTATATTGGGGCAAATAATGGCATAGGGCACATAGATATAACCATCAAAGCGTTACGCAACACAAATCAATCACAATTAGAAGTAATTGCTTCGTTTGTCGTTAGAGCCGCCAATGAACATTCACCCAATATTTCAGCTGTGTCTGATTTAACGTTTAAAAATATTAATCAGCTGCAAATATTTTCTAATAGTATGGATTCTTTTAGTGTCGGTGATATTTCAATTCTCAAACCTAATCGCCCACTTCCGCCTGATATTCATATGTAATATGGTAAATTCCGTTCTCACTGAGCGCAAAGCAGTCGAAGGGATTGTACTTACAGTCCCTTCGACAAGCGCAAGCTAAGATTGACTTTAACTGGCCAGAAACGCGCAAAGATATCAGGTATTTTTGCGCGTTATTTCTAACGCTTAAACGATGCCCATACATCATGTTTTTTGAAATACCAAAGCATCAAAGGCATTTCAATGACGGCATAAGTTATCAAGGTAAACCAAAACCAATTTACGGATAAGAAAATCAAGTTAAACTCCCGACCGCTTCCCCAGAAAACACTCGCCGAAATTATTAACACTATCGCCGTTGCAACAAGATCGTTATTCGCTATTTTTATGCCATCGCGCCCACAAAATTTTGGATATACCAAAAAGTATGCTGCCAAAATAACCGTTACATTTAAACTTAAAACCATTAACTCCGGATGCATTACAACTCAACTCCAAACATTTATTTTTTTCGCTTAACCGAATACATAACTTCATCTGCATAGCGTAGCAGTTGTGCTTCATCGCTACCGTGCGCGGGGTAATGCGCAACACCAATACTGGGTAATACCTGCACTTGATTGCCCGATAAATCAAAGGGCTGGCTCAGCGCACTGCAAATATTATCCGCAATTAATTGGCTCTGCTCGGAGTGTTCGATATTTTCCAGCAATACTACAAACTCGTCGCCACCAAAACGTGCCACTGTATCGCTCTCTCGCACACACAGCTCCAAACGTCGTGCAACCTTCTCCAATAAAAGATCACCCGCTGCGTGACCATAGCTATCATTTATTGATTTAAATTTATCTAAATCCAAATAAAACAATGACAACTGTAGTTGGTTGCGGCGCGCTCTGATCAAGGCGGATTTAATGCGGTCATGAAATAAACCACGATTCGGCAATGCGGTTAACTGATCATATAGCGCGAGATGTTGGAGGCGCGCCATCATTTGTTTACGCTCTATTGCGGTTGCCACTTGGGTAGACACAAACTGCAATAACTCTTGATCTTTTTCCGTGTAAATGGAGTGGTCGCTGTAACTCTGTACAGCCAATACGCCTATAATTTTATCGCGCGATCTCAGCGGCACCCCCAACCAACTGCGCGCTTGCTCACTACTGAGCCGCTCCGCGGGTTCAAGGTTGAGTAGCAATGTTTGGCTGGTGTGAATCACTTTGTGACAGCGCATATCTGGCGTGAGTTGTCGCGGTGCTGGTGCTTGCGCAAACTCATCCACAAAATACGGAAAACTCAACTCATTGGTATGATGATCGTAGAGGGCGATATAAAGATTACTGGCAGATAATAAGCCCCCAATGATGTAATGAATTTCTTCGAACAGGCTGTAAAGATCATCGGCCTCATAAGCGGCTTCGGTGATTGCATAAAGTGCCGCTTGTACCGCTTCAGTATGCTTGCGACTGGTAATGTCGCGCGCTATAGCAACCCGGCATTGATCTGCTTCAGACCAACGCGCCGACCACAAGATATGCACTATCTCGCCGTTTTTGCGCACATAGCGATTTTCAAAACTGGGGCGGGGGACACCAGCAATAATTTCGCTGGCTGCTTGCAGCGTTCTGGCGCGATCCTCAGCAAACACAAAGTTAATCATTTGCTGGCCAATCATTTCATCGGCGGTATAACCAAAAACACGCTCGCAACTCGCGCTGAGATATTGAAAACGTCCTTCTCTATCTACTACGCAAATGGTATCCAACAACAAGTCCATATACTTGCCCAAAGCGGCGTATGTGTCTGTGTTCATTAATCATCTCTGTTTATCAAGCATCTCTACTACAAATAGAGTGAGGGCAAGGCTAGTGCGGTGTTCTAACACCACTTTTATGGGTGCTTATACTAACTCATTTATCAGTTACTAGAATGTTGCCTTGGCTAAATCAGTAACCGCTTTTGAAGCACGGCTCAAAAAACCAAACGCTTAATGGTCAGGTTATCAATTTCCTGTCGCGATTGTGTGGTGCGAAAACCAAAGTAGCCCTCCGTTAAGGGCTTGGGGTCTTGATAGGCAAAATACACCTGCCCGTCTACCTGCAGTTGGGTGCAGCCGTTATAAACGCTGATATCTATCCGGTAGTTATGATTAGCTTTGAGCATATGTGCCGAATCTTGCAAATCGGTGATAAGCACACGCTCGCCCGTGCCTAAATATTTACGAAAACGCGAGGTAGTATTGGTATTACCACCTATACCTGCGTAATAAAGGCGCAGGCCATCGTATTCTTCAAACACGCCTGTGCGCGAAAATAAATTATTACTGTGCGGGTCGCTCGCCATCCAGAATTGGTTGAGGTCTGACAGCCGATCATTCTTGCCATTCTTCATAATCACTTTGCGCGTATAACTGATTTGATAATTGCCAGATAACGGCTGCTTTAACCAAACCGTCGCGCCACCTGCAACATCCATTAACAATTTTTTATTGTCTATACGAATACGGGAACCGGGGGCGGCAACAAATTCTGACACCCATGCGGACAGGTCAGTATCAAAGTTTTCCTGAAAAATAAGTGCACCTTGTTTGGCATTGATCTCGCAAGCGGGGGAGTTTTTAACAGAAGAATCTTCTGCAAACGCAGACTGAGTGACAACCGAACCTAGCAGGCCTAGGAATACAAACGAGACAATTTTCATGAGTAAAGTTAACACCCAAGGTTACAGGAAAACATCTTATTTCCAGACGAGACACAACCATAAAAAAAGCCGCTGCATTATGCAAGCGGCTTTTTTATTTTAACGCAGACATCTATAGCGCTATTTCTCTGCAACACAACCCTTTTCATCCGGTGCTAGCCTTTCCAGTCGAATACTCGAAATTTCTATATTGAGTTTTCCGTCTGTGCTGATTTCAAAAGGTGTTGCAATTTTGGATAAATCTGCACCCATCATGGAAAAACAATTCAACGCGATGGGCAGCGATACCCACTCTTCTTTTTTCAATTTCTTCAGATTTTTGGATATATCAATTTTCCCTTCACACTTATCGCCACAGCGCATAGCAATATTAACGGCCTTATCTGGCGAGCTGAGCACCCGCATAGCAATCACTAACACCCCTGCATTCTCAAAAGATTTAAGATCAATAGGATTTCCACCTAAGGAGAACTGCGCATGTACCTCTTTACGCGGTACCCACGTTAACCGGAATGCATCGCCCGGTGTTTTAAATTGCGCGGGTTCGAGCACCAATTTACCAGAACCCGATTGCCCTTTTAATTCGGTTAAAGGACTCCACCATTTTTCAGGATCACCGGTGATAGCAGTCCAACCCGGTACCACTTTGCCATCAACAATGTAATTAATTTTGTTATTCACTGTATCGGCATAAAGGCTTTGCGACAAAAATAACGTGGGCAGCACTAAAGTAACACCAATCCAAAAACACCTTAAACGTGAAATAGCCATGATTTTTTATCCTCTTTTATTAGTAGTAATCGTAGACT
>CAUOQW010000210.1:0-5253 GCA_963506825.1 uncultured Cellvibrio sp. | reverse complement strand
TCTTGTGCAGCAAATTGATAGGGATGTTTGCGAATACGGTTTTGCCAAGCCTGCAACTTGGTATCATCCAAATCTGCGCCATAAACTTCATACAAACCGGGTTTGCGATAAGTCGGTTTAATTAATAGATTTTTTAAATTCGCACACACATATTCCAAATCTTGTTTATCACCACACCACCAGGTTTTCACCGATTCCATTTGCAAATCGCGCCCCAAGAGTGCGCGAGAAATAGCAGGCAAATAACGTAAGAGCGCAGGATTTTCCAATACGCTTGAACCCAATGGATTAGCAATCGCCACGTTACCCATGCGCGCAACTTCCAATAACCCGGGAACGCCTAATTGTGAGTTACCTTTTAATTCGACAGGATCGCAATACACATCATCCACACGGCGCAAAATTACATCGACACGTTTTAAACCATCGAGCGATTTCATCCACACATAACCATTGCGCACAGTAAGGTCGCTGCCCTGCACTAATTGGAAACCCAAATAATTGGCAAGATAGGCGTGTTCAAAATAAGTTTCGTTATAGGCGCCCGGTGTTAATACTACGATGCGCGCAATGCCGCCATTAGGATTTAACTCATGTAATTTTTGGCGCAGACGCGCAAAAAATAATGACAGCCGATGCACATGACTATCGCGAAATAAACTGGGAAAAACACGATTCATCACAGTGCGATTTTCTAACGCATAACCCGCACCGGAAGGTGCTTGCGTTCGGTCGGCCATGACTTTCATTTTGCCATCAGCACCGCGCACTAAATCCACACCGTGCAAAATTAATTGGTGATCACCCTGCATTTTTACTTGATGGCAAGGGCGTAAATATCCCGCATGGGAAAATAATAATTCGGGTGGAATGATGCCTTGCTGAATTAATTTTCGCTCACCGTAAATGTCCAACAACAACGCATTAAATAATTCAGCGCGTTCAACCAAAGCAGTTTCAGTTTGGCTCCACTCTTCGCTGCTGATTAACAACGGAACCGGGTTTAATTGCCAGGTTTGGTTTGCGTTGGGTTCATCGTAGATTTTATAGGTTGCACCATCATCGCGCAGAATACGGCGAACCTTCTTTTGGCGCTCTTCAATGGCATCGGCACCAAGACTTTGCAGGCTCTCAAGAAGGTATTTCCAATGCGAACGAATCTCACCTGACGCGGTAAACGCCTCGTCAATCCCACTACTGGAGGACTGGTATTGCGACTGAGACTGCGATTGGCTAGAAATGTGATTTTCCATCTGCGCGGAATATGGGGTCATGGGGTCTAAATTCTGATGTTGAATGCGATGCCATCATTTTAGCTCTTTTTAACCACCTGTGTTTCATTTAGGGAGTTGCGCAGAAATTATTCTAAGCAACATCAAAATCACCATACTATCCAAGCCGACATAAGGTAATTCTTGCAAGACCGTAGGAGGCATGGATGCCGACTTCGAGCCTATAAGGATGTACTTGCGGCGAGTCTTGCAAGGATTACCTTATGACGGCGACTCACCTCCTTAAATCCAGTGTATGCGGATACTCATCTGCTGGCTCTTCTGGCGGTGGCGCCATAGGTCTGGGTGGATGCTTATGCTCAAAAAACTCGCGCAGAATTTTCCCTGCGGGCGAAATCGGTAAAGCACCCGGAGTGTGATTGAAATCAAAGAAGCGATTACCGCGACGCGATTCAGCTTCATTCGCATTCACCGGGAAGCGATCGTAACTGCGGCCACCGGGATGGCTGACATGATAAGTACAACCGCCAATGCTCTTACCATTCCAGGTATCAATTAAATCAAACACCAGTGGTGCATGAATGCCAATCGTCGGATGCAATGCCGATGGCGGCTGCCACGCGCGGTAGCGAACGCCACCCACATATTCACCGTGTTTCGCCGTTGCATTCAAGCAAACACGACGACCATTACACGCAAGCACATAGCGCCCTGGTGTTAAGCCCGATACTTTTACTTGCAAGCGTTCAATAGAAGAATCCACATAGCGCGAAGTGCCAAAACTGGAAACTTCTTCACCAAGAACATGCCAAGGCTCAATCGCCCAACGCAATTCAATTTGAATATCATCGAGTTGCACGCGACCATAGTGCGGGAAACGAAATTCCTCAAAAGCCGCAAGCCATTCCAACTGAAAGGGATAACCGTGATCTTTGAGATCTTGCACCACATCGCGCATATCTTCCCACACATAGTGCGGCAACATAAATTTGTCGTGCAGTGCGGTACCCCACCGAACCAAAGGTTTTTTGTAAGGCTCTTTCCAGAAGCGGCTTATTAAACTGCGCAATAATAAAATTTGTACCAGCGACATGCGCGCGTGAGGCGGCATTTCAAAACCGCGGAATTCTAAAATACCTTGGCGACCACTGGCAGTACCGGGTGAATAAAGTTTATCGATACAAAATTCTGCGCGATGGGTGTTGCCGGTAATATCAATTAATAAATTTCGCATTACTCGATCAGTTAACCAAGGTTGGTCAACCAAGCCATCAGGCATTTCTTTAAAAGCGATTTCCAATTCGTAGAGCATCTCATCGCGGCCTTCATCCACTCGCGGTGATTGGCTAGTCGGCCCAATAAATAATCCCGAAAACAAATAAGAAAGTGCGGGATGATGCTGCCAAAAAGTCACCAAACTGCGCAACAAATCTGGCCTGCGCAGGAATGGGCTATTCGCGGGAGTCCATCCACCAAAGGTAACATGATTGCCACCACCGGTTCCTGAGTGGCGGCCATCCAACATAAATTTTTCAGTACCTAAACGTGTTTGGCGTGCATCCTCATAAAGCGCTTCGGTGTTATTAACTAATTCTGGCCAGGTTTCTACCGGGTGAATATTCACCTCAATAACACCCGGGTCTGGCGTTATTAAAAATTTCTTAATGCGATAATCTTTCGGCGGTTCATAACCCTCAAGCACGACCGGCATATTTAATTCTTTGGCGACATCTTCTATCGCTTCAATTAGCGCAACATATTGTTCCAAATAGGTGAGTGGCGGCATAAAAATGTGCATGCGGCCTTCGCGCGCTTCAAAACACATAGCTGTACGAATAACATAACCCGCTTCCAAATAATGGGGGTTGGTTTCTGCAGTTGGGATTAACTTTTGTTCCGTAATCGTTTGAGCAAGAGGGCTTTGATTTGCTTTTTTTCTGGACGAAAATTTTTGAACCAGTTTCTCAAGCGAGCTAACGCGTACCGCTTGATGATTTTTGCCCGCACTATTGAGTGGGGATTTTTCTTCTATAGGATCTGACTCGGGTTGATAGCGGTCGTATTCTTTTTCAGGAAAGCCCACAGAGTTTAGCGGCAAACGTAAACCCAAAGGCGAATCACCGGGAATCAACATAAGCTCGCCCGTGCGCAATTTCCAACGCCCCGTTAGCCACGTACTGTGAGCATAATTCCATTCAATAGGTAGTACATAACCGGTTTCCGTATTTAAACCGCGTGATAATAATTTTGCGAGGCGGCGTCGCTCCAAATCATCTTTTAAATCCGCTTTAAGCGGATCAACCCCTACAGGCAACTGTTGTTCTGCCCATAAGTAATAGAGAACATCTTCATAGGCAGGAATAAGATGTTCCGCATTTACAACAATTTTTTTGCAGAGCACTTGTGCAAATTTTTTCGCGCTCGCATGAGTAAAACCGTAAGATTTATCCACCCGCGCCAAATATTTTTCATCGCGCCACAACGGTTCACCATCGGTACGCCAAAAACAGCCGAGTGCCCAGCGTGGAATTTCTTCACCAGGATACCACTTGCCTTGGCCATAATGCAGCAGACCAAAAGGCGCAAACGTTTTACGCATACGCAATAACAAATCTTTAGCGAGCTTTAATTTATCTGCCCCCAAAGCACCGGTATTCCACTGTTCGGATTCCATATCATCAATGGAGACAAAAGTGGGTTCGCCACCGGTAGTTAAGCGAACATCTTGCGCAATTAATTCTTTATCAACCGCTGCACCCAGCGCGTTAATGGTCGCCCACTGCTCTTCGGTATAAGGTTTAGTAACGCGCGGATCTTCCAATACACGGAAGACTTCATTCTCGTAGGCAAACTCAACTTCGCACTTTCCGGTTGCGCCAGTAATAGGGGCAGCAGAAATAGGATCGGGTGTACAGGCCAAGGGAATGTGACCTTCAGTGGCAAGTAAACCTGACGTGGGATCTAAACCAATCCAGCCCGCACCAGGAATAAAAATTTCTGTCCATGCATGCAAATCGGTAAAATCTTTTTCTGGGCCGCTGGGGCCATCGAGCGCTTTAATATCTGAAGTTAATTGCACCAAATAGCCGGATGCAAAACGCGCGGCATAACCTAAATGGCGAAAGAGTTGTACTAATAACCACGCGGTATCTCGGCACGAACCTTTCGCAAGTGTGAGCGTTTCTTCACAAGTTTGAATACCCGGCTCAAGTCGCACGCCATAGCCAATCATTTGCTGTAGCTTTTGATTCACCTGCACAAGAAAATCATTCACATGCCATGGTTTTTCTGACAAAACGCGATGGCGTATTTCGGCCTTAACATCCTCCACCAAGGCCAGTAGCTGTGTTCCTTTTTCTGTTACCTCTAAATAGGGAATGAGTTCACGTTCCAATTGCAGGTCGTATTCAAAGGGAATGTATTCGGCATATTCCTCTACAAAGAAATCGAAGGGATTGATAGATGTCATTTCAGCGATAACTTCTACCGAAATTTTCAATTTCTCGCATTGATCGGGGAATACCAAGCGCGCTTGAAAATTTCCGAATGGATCTTGCTGCCAATTAATAAAATGATTTTCAGGTTCTATTTTTAACGAATAGCTATGAATTTTGGTACGTGAATGTGGCGCAGGGCGCAGGCGCAATACGTGAGGAAAGAGCGAAGTCAGTCGATCAAACTTATATTCAGTAACATGGTGAATGGCAACACGTATGGCCATAAAAATACCTTTCCTTCTTATAGATAAATCAATATAACAACTATCCAGAACCCGAATGACACAATAAAGTGCGCGCTATTTTTTAATGCGCTCGAAAAGTGCGCATTAAAAGAAGATAGGTGTTTTTACATGAGTTTTGCGAACCTAGTATGACTAAGGCAATAAGTGAACCAAGTACTGTGAAGAGTGAATAGAGCGGGATTATTGTGTACGAACCAAGTTGCCACACCTAGCCCATAAAATGGTAAATAAATAGCGAGAGCCTAAATATTGAATCTGCTCACCATTTTTTGAATATTA
>CAUOQW010000209.1:0-5256 GCA_963506825.1 uncultured Cellvibrio sp. | reverse complement strand
CTGCGGGCACAGACGTAGCTACTGCGGCAACTCCAGACGTTAAAACTCCGCCAGCAGAAGTAAAACTTGAACCCTCATTATTTTACGCCTCAGCCCCGCGCTGCAAAGGCGTAGCCGCAACACCCGCAGGCGCAGAAAAATTAGGTGCAGATGGTTTTGTCGGTTTGGAATTAAATATTAACCAAGCCGGTGCAGTACAACGCGGCGAAATTCACCGCAGCAGCGGCTTTGCAGATTTGGATGCAGCAGCGCTAAAACAAGTTACCGAAAATTTAACCTTCAAACCCTGCCAAAAAGGCACGGTTATTGTGGGTTGTAAGCAATATATTAAATTTAGATGGAAGACGAATTAAAGCTCATCTTATTAATATTGCAGGCGTCAATAGCAACAATGGATATTTCCGTTCATCCTGAGCGCGAACTAGTCGAAGGATCTAATGAAATCCCTTCGACCGCTGCGCGCTCAGGGTGAGCGGTAAAGCGGAGATTGTAATCCATCATTTCCAAACAAAAAGAGCGACCCAAGTCGCTCTTTTTTATTTAAGAATTTTTACATCCGTTCCATCACTTCAATACCCAATAAATCCAAACCTTGCTCAATCGTGCGCGCGACTAGGTGACACAAACGCAAACGGCTATCGCGAACTTCTGGCGCTATACCTTCTTTTAAGATCGGGCAGGCTTCGTAGAAAGTCATATACAAACTGGCAATTTCGTAAAGATAAGTACACAGCAAATGCGGTAAAGCTTCGCGGGCGACTTGATCTAAGACTTCGCTGAATTGCAGCAACTTAATCGCTAAAGTTTTTTCTTGCTCGGTGCCAATCACAATTTCGCTTTGTAAGGATTCTGGCGTAACGCCAGCTTTGCGGAAAATACTTTGTACACGGGTAAATGCATATTGCATGTAGGGCGCGGTATTGCCTTCAAAACTGAGCATGCTTTCCCAGCTGAAAATATAATCGTTAGTGCGCGTTTTGCTTAAGTCAGAATATTTAACTGAGCCTATGCCAACCTTGCGTGCAATTTCGGCAACTTCACTTTCACTCAAATCGGTGCTGCGCTCGCGCACTAAATTGCCTGCGCGTTCTACGGCTTCGGTCAACAACTCTGCGAGCTTAACGGTGCCGCCGGTGCGGGTTTTAAAGGGCTTGCCATCGTTACCCATCATGGTGCCGAAGGCCAAATGCTCAAGGCTTAATTTATCATCTGCAAATTTTGCCTTGCGGGCGATGGTGAACACTTGTTGCATATGCAGTGATTGGCGCGCATCAATAAAATACATAATGCGATTGGCATTTAAGGTTTTTACACGGTAGCGCAGTGCCGCCAAGTCGGTAGTGGCATACAAAAATCCGCCACCTTGTTTTTGAATAATAACGGGTGATGGGTTGCCGTCTTTATCCGCAAGTTCTTGCAAGAATACAACTTGAGCGCCTTCACTTTCGCTGGCTAAACCTTGGTTTTGTAATTCTTTAACCAGTGGTGCCAAGTCATGGTTATAAAAACTTTCACCGCGCACATCTTCATCGCTCAAGGTAACGTTGAGTTGGGCATAAATTTTGGTGCAGTGTTCGAGAGAAAGATCTTTAAATTGCTGCCACAGTTTCAGCATGGAGGCATCGCCAGATTGCAAGCGCACAACGTAAGAGCGCGCCTTATCAGCAAAGGCAGTATCTTCATCAAAGTGTTTTTTGGCTTTTTGGTAAAAGGCTTCCAGATCTTTTAATATCATTACCTTTCTGACACTTAATTGCTCCTCCATCTCTGCAATCAACATCCCAAATTGTGTGCCCCAATCGCCCACATGGTTTTGGCGAATGACGTTATGACCTTGGAATTCCAGCAGGCGCGCCAGCGCATCGCCAATAATGGTGGACCGCAAATGGCCTACGTGCATTTCTTTGGCTAGGTTGGGACCTGAGTAGTCGATAACGACATTTTGCGGTGCGCTGACGCTGGCGATATTCAAACGAGCATCGGTCTGAGCGCTGGCGATTTGTTGGCCAAGCCATGCAGGGTTTAAATCTATATTGATAAAACCGGGGCCGGCAATTTCAAGTTTATCGGCAATACCTTCCAATTCTGGCTGCAGCGCGGCCACAATCTTGGCGGCCAATTCACGCGGGTTAGTACCCATAGCTTTTGCCGCACCCATGGCACAGTTGGCTTGGTAATCGCCAAAGCCGGCTTTTTTACCGGGCGCAATCAGCGCAGGGAGATCGGCGGGAATACCGCAGGCGTGCATGGCAGTAAGGACTTTTTCGTTAAGCAGTTCGCGAATATTCATGGTAATAATCTAAAGCTTCTGGCTAATAAGTGAGGGGGCGAATTGTACCCTATACTCATAGCCAGCCATAAGCTTCACGATCAAGAACTACCAATAAAGGACACCTCGATGAGCGACTCAGACATCACCAGTTTTTCTATCACCAGCCCTAACCCGCAAATTCTGGTAACCCATATTGACCGGATTTTGCGCGTGCAATTCAATCGCCCCGAGCGCAAGAATGCTCTTTCGCTCGCCATGTACTCGGCCTTAGCCGATGTGATTCACGCTGCAAACAATGACCGCAGTGTGCGCGTGCTGGTGTTGAGTGGCGTGAACGAATGCTTCACTAGCGGCAATGATCTGCTGGATTTTATGAATGAGCCGAATATTCACGATAGCCACCCCGTGGTGCGCTTTATGGTTGCGCTGCAAAACTGCGTGAAACCTGTGGTTGCGGTAGTGCAGGGGCATGCGGTTGGGATTGGAACGACGCTGCTGCTGCATTGCGATTTGGTCTATGCCGCACAGGATGCCCGCCTGCAATTGCCCTTTGTTAATTTAGGTTTGTGCCCAGAATATGCCAGCAGCTATTTAGTACCGCGGTTAGTAGGGCAACAAAAAGCCGCCGAGTTATTGTTGTTGGGTGAGTCTTTTACGGGTGCAGATGCCGAAAGAATGGGCTTTGTGAATGCAGCGGTTTCCGCCCATGAATTAATTGCTTTTGCTGAAGCCAAAATTCAGCGTTTGGCCAATCAACCACCTGCTGCCGTGCGCCGTGCGAAATCGCTATTGAAGAAAACTCAGCATCAAGGTGTGGAGACTGCGCTTGCGGCGGAATTTATTGGTTTCGCAGAAGGTTTAAATTCGGATGAATGTAAAGAATCGGTAACGGCATTTTTTGAGAAGCGGGCGCCGGACTTCTCACGCTTTGAATAATCCTTCGACTGCTACGCGCTCAGGATGAGCGGGGTTAAAAGTGAACTGAGAAATAACTACCGCTCACCTTGAGCGCGTAGCAGTCGAAGGGTGGCTAGAAAAATTTGCCGTGAGCGATTGAATAAATTATCTGGGGTTTTATATGTTTAATTTCCAAAATAAAAACGTGCTTGTTGTTGGCGGCACCAGCGGAATTAATCGCGGCATCGCGGAAACTTTTGCGAAAGCGGGTGCGCGGGTTGCAGTGGTTAGTCGTTCGCAAGAAAAGGTCGATGACACTATCGCATCGCTTAAAAGCTGCGGCGCGGCCGATGCTAAAGGTTTCGCTGCCGATGTGCGCGAACCGGAGGCAATTAAAAATGGCATCGCCGATTTACATAAAGCTTGGGGTAATTTTGATGTGGTGGTTTCTGGTGCAGCGGGTAATTTTCCTGCGCTTGCAACGGGAATGTCGGCGAATGGTTTTAAGTCAGTAATAGAAATTGATTTGCTCGGCACCTTTCATGTTATGCAGGCGGTTTATCCCTTTCTTACCAAGCCTGGCGCATCCATTATTAATATTTCTGCTCCGCAAGCTTTTATTCCCATGGCGGGGCAATCTCATGTGTGCGCGGCAAAAGCAGGTGTGGATATGATTACGCGCACGCTATGTTTGGAGTGGGGTAGTGAAGGTATACGTATTAATTCGATTGTTCCCGGCCCCATCGATAATACCGAAGGCATGAAACGTTTAGCGCCCACAGACGGAATTCGAAATGCGGTAACTAAATCTGTTCCGCTTCAACGTTTAGGATCTACAGATGATATTGCCAATGCCTGTTTATTTTTAGCGTCAGATTATGCGAGTTATATCAGCGGCACCATTATTCCTGTAGATGGAGGTTGGGCACAGGGTGGGGCAACGTTGATGGGGGCGAGCTTGGCGGAGATGTTGAAGAGGAAATAATTTAAGAGCAATACTCATTGCTCTTGTTTATATTTTTGTAACGCTACCCACTCATATGTGACCTCTCATCCATCTGGATGAGAGGTCAGTTAAAAGTACAAATAAAATAGCTATTTAACCAATTTATATTTAATTGGAATGAACGTGCTATACAAACCATCGGCATCAAACACCGCAATCTGAAATTCATAATTACCTATCGGCAAGCCGCGCATCGAAAAAGTTTTATTAGATGCCCCCCGAACTATCACTGATTTAAAATTTTTAGCTCCTCTAATCCGATAGCGCAACTCATAACCACCAATTTCAGCGAGAGGCAGATTGGCACCGTTCTCACGCTCTAAAGGTATTAGCCAATTGAGCTGAAGCGCTGAAGCCACAGCGGGAGGTGGAGCAGCGCCCGGTCTTATATAAGCGTTTGCAGCGCCACTCGCCGTCAATGAAAAACACAAAATTAAAACTGCATAAAACCAACGCATGACAAACCTCTTCAATAATAATTATCTGTTCTGCAAAAAAATTTTACAAAATATGAGTGAACACAAAGTAATCGCGCTTCTACACAAATTATTTTCAGTGAAAACCTGTTCTGTTGGCATCCAAACCATCTCCTTATCGTACGAATATAAATTTTATCCAGAATATTCAGCAATCGAATAGGCAGCATTAAGCAATGCAGGCAAAACCTATTGAGCAGTAATCAATACTATGAGATGCAGAATAAAATTGATAAGCAGATGCGATAACTGACCCGATAACACCAGCCTAGTCAGCAGCATATAAAAATTGCCAACGGCTGAACCTTATTTATCCCGATTAACGATATTTATGACTAAATTGATTCTACTTACCACAGTAATAGAAAATTATTTTTACGCGTAAATTTTACAGATTTAAACGTCCCAACATTGACAGCGTAATGATAAATAGTTTCAAAAATATGTTGATGTATAATTCCATCATCGTGAACTGTATCCCAATTATTTTAATCTTATGAATACTATAAGCATGCAGTTCTATGTGATTAATGATACAGGCGCCAACAAATAATCTCACATATTAAATTAATAGTATGAGCCTGCATAAAAAACGAGTGGAAAAT
>CAUOQW010000208.1:0-5261 GCA_963506825.1 uncultured Cellvibrio sp. | reverse complement strand
TAGCCTTGCACAATTGCCTCCAGTGGAACTGCGCTTGGGTGTTACCTATGAAAAAGCCAATTGGTCAGCAGGTGCATTTTGGCGTGCGGTGGATGATCAAAACCGAGTTGATAAAGGTAAGGGCAATATCGCAGGCCAGGATATTGGCCCAAGCGAAGGCTTTAACGTGGTGTCGTTAAACTTGGGTTGGCGTGCCAGCAGAGATCTGCTGATCACCAGCGGAGTCGATAACTTGTTCGACGAAAA
Source organism: uncultured Cellvibrio sp. (assembly GCA_963506825.1). Lineage (GTDB taxonomy): Bacteria > Pseudomonadota > Gammaproteobacteria > Pseudomonadales > Cellvibrionaceae > Cellvibrio. Next base: position 5,015 of record CAUOQW010000208.1, on the reverse strand, counting down.
TTATGCTGAGCACATTAGTAAATCCGGCGCGATGATTGCGGGTTACGATCAGACAACACGCATTAACGAACCCGGTAGAAATATTTGGCTGAAAGTGCAGTTAAGTTACGAGTAAAAGCAGCTCTTCACCCATTGTGTGCGTTTATTTACCTAGTCCCTCTGCGCTCGCTAGAAGTTGATAGTTATTTTAGCCGCCAGAGGGATTAAGGTTGTTCATGGGGGGATGTTTGCTTAATATGCTAAAGGTATTGAAATTATGGCTGCGAGGCATCTATGACTCATTTTAATCACGATCATCCAGATTCCCCTTTACGCAGACAACTACTCCTTGGTGCGGCTGCCGCAAGTGTATCTTTTGCTGGTTTATCGTCCTGCTCAAAAAAAGCGGAAAGCAAAACTCAATTACTTCAAGTTGGCGGCTTGCCGGTAACCTGCAATCTCACCTTGCCGGTTGCTTGTACCGCCAAAGCGGCAACCAATACTGCAGGCGTAGGCGATACTCGCTTTGCCTATGAGTACAGCAAGTACAGCGGTTGGCCTGAGATTAAAGAGTCGCTAATGACTGGCCGTATTCAAGCGGCTTACATGCTGGCGCCATTGGTAATGGATTTAACCGATAAAAAAATCCCGGTTAAAATCGTCTCCCTCGGCCATCGCTCTGGTGCCGTGATTATGGTGCGCACCGATTCTGCTTACCAAAGCTTTGCGCAATTAAAAGGTAAGCGTATCGCCATTCCTAGCCGCTTCGCGGTGGATTTTTTATTCCTACGCAAAATGCTGGCGCAGGAAGGCATGACCCCAAAAGATATTGAAATTGTAGAAATGCCGCCGCCCGATATGCCCGCCGCACTCTACGCCAATGCGGTTGACGCCTATTGCACCGGTGAACCTTTTGGTGCTGCGGCGCAACGCGCAGGTTATGCTCGCCCCTTGCGTATGACCCGCGATGAGTGGCGCAATTACATCTGCTGCGTATTAACAGTGCGCGAAGAGTTGATTCACGATAGCCCAGACATGGTGCAAGATTTGGTGAACCACGTAATGGGTGCCGGCCACTGGCTGGATCAGCAGCAAATTAATCGCGACAAAGCCGTTGCTATTGCTGCGCAAAAGACTTTCTTCAACCAAGACCCCAACATCCTGAAGTTTGTAATGGAAACGCCCACAGACCGCGTAACCTACGGCGACCTACGCATGCTTAGACCAGAGTTTGAAGAGTTGATGCAACTTTCAATTGAAGCTGGCACCCTCAAAAAACCAGTGGCCTACGAAACCTATATGAATGAGCAGTTTGCCAAAAATGCTCAACCCACCACCATTACCTTGTAACACCTGAGAGCCCAATGTGAAGCGATTATTTTTGCTGTTGGCCCCCGTACTGTTTTTAGCATCCACCGCGCATGCTGCAACAGGACAACTTAAATCGGGCGTTTTTGACCCACCACGGCTCGCACCCGAATTCACTATGCAAAGTTCCCAAGGCGGTGACTTCAAGCTCAAACAAACTCGCGGCAAGTTAGTGGTTTTAGGTTTTGGCTTTACCCACTGCACCGAAGTTTGCCCGGTTACGCTGGCTAACTTAGCGCAAGTGCGCAAAAAACTGGGCGATTTGGCGAACGAAATGCAAGTTGTCTATGTCACGGTTGACCCAGCTAACGACCCGCCTGCGCGCATGAACGAATATTTGCGCCTGTTCGATGCCAGTTTTATTGGGGCAACGGGTACAGAGGCGCAACTCGCCGCCGTACAAAAGGAATACGGCATAGTGGCTACTAAAGCCACGGGCAAAAAAGGTGAGGCGCAAGTTCACCACTCGTCCTACCTCTATTTAATTGACCGCACTGGCTATTTGCGCGCGCTGGTGCCCTTTGGCAAAAGCTCAGACGATATAGTTCACGACATTAAAATTCTGTTGCAAGAAAGTAGCCCAATTAAAAAGCAAGCCAGTACGCCCATCGATAATCCAGCCAATAAGAAGGCGGATAACAGCTAGTGAGCTTTATTCGTCGTCATTTATTGCTAGTTATATCGCTCAGTTTGGTGGTGGATGTTATCGCCCTCGCCGCTTTTGTACCGTTGCAATTTAATTCAAAAGAAGAAGTCTTTGAGATTCCCAAGGGAACTTGGGAGCGCCGTATGGCGGGGGACAAAGTAGAAATATTGCCGCAAACTGTGTACTTAGCACTCGGCGCTAGAAACGTATTGGTACTGCGCAATCTAGATACAGTGCCGCAAATGTTTGGGCCAACGTTGATTATGCCCAACCAGAGTTTTAGCTTGCCGTTTGATTTAGCCTCTGACTATGAATTTGCCTGTACTGCACATATCAGCGGTCAGATGAAAGTGATTGTAGACCCAGAGCCCACGGCAGGTTGGCAACGTTTACAATGGCGGGCAACCAAGTTAGTGCGATACCTAAAAGCAAAACTATAACGATGCGAGTTGGATAATTTTTTGATCATAAAAAAGGTATAACTGTGATAAAACTGAGCAAAATACTACCACCTTTGGTAGTCCTCGGACTGCTGATAGCCGTCTGGTGGATAATCGTCATCAAAACCCAAAGTGCTATTTTCCCCACCCCCTTACAAGTCGTCACCGGCACTTTGGAGCTGGCTGCAGATGGCACTTTGTGGGATCACATTGGCTCGTCGCTGATGCGAGTTGGCGCGGGATTTTTCCTCGCTGCCGCCCTCGCTATTCCGCTGGGTTTATGGATGGGCCGCGTAGATTTTATCTACACCACACTCAATCCTATCTTCCAAATTCTACGCCCTATTTCTCCCATCGCGTGGATTCCACTGGCAATTCTTTGGTTCGGTGTGGGCAATGCATCGCCGATCTTTTTGATTTTTATCGCCGCGGTTTTTCCCTTGATAGTAACTACCGCTGCAGGCGTACACACCATTGAAAAACGCTATTTACGCGCGGCAGAAAACTTTGGCGTATCGCGCTACAAATTATTTACCCAAGTCATTGTTCCCGCAGTCTTGCCAGAGATTATTGTGGGTATGCGCATTTCACTCGGTGTGGCGTGGCTGGTGGTAGTGGCGGCAGAAATGATCGCACTGCGCTCCGGTTTGGGCTACATGATTATGGATTCGCGCAACGCGGGTAACCGCTACGATTTGGTAATCGCCGGTATGATTATTATCGGCATCATTGGTCTATTGCTGGACGGTTTAATGCGACTTCTAGAAGGCCTTAAGTCTGTGAGGTGGCGTTATGGTCGATAAGATTCGCATCAACAATATTCAAAAAAGCTACGGTTCTGGCAAAGAAGCACGGCTGGTCGTGAACGGCATTAACCTCACTGTGAGCGAGGGCGAATTTGTCGCTATAGTTGGGCCATCTGGCTGCGGCAAATCCACGTTAATGAAAATTATTGCCGGCTTTGAGCAGCCCGATTCTGGCAGTATTGAGGTCGATGGCATAGTCCGCAAAGGCCCCAATGCCAATGGTATTGTGATATCACAACACGGCTCAGTATTCCCTTGGCTCAATGTGCAACAAAATTTAATGTTCGGCCTCAACGGCAATGAGTATGGCGATAAAGCAGCTCTCGCCGACCACTATGCAGCCATGGTGGGCTTAAAAGGCTTTGAGAAAAACTACCCCCATGAACTTTCCGGCGGCATGTTAAAGCGCGTGGAAATTGCTCGCGCCTTGGTGGTCAAACCCGAAATCCTGTTTATGGATGAGCCTTTCTCCGCACTTGATGCTTTAATGAACTTAAAAATGCGCACAGAGTTACTGCGTATTTTGGAAGAAGAGCGCCACACGGTAATCCTAATTACTCACGATGTGGAGGAAGCCATTCATTTGGCGGATCGCATTATCGTTTTATCGCCGCGTCCTGCAAGTATTCAAAAAGTGTTTGATGTGCCGTTTACGCATCCGCGCAAATTATCCACTCTGGAAGCGCAAAACTTGAAAGAGGATATTCTACGAGAACTGGGTATTTAGAAAGAAAACTTTCCCTCCGCAAAAATGAAAAGCTCAAGGCAAACGTCTTGAGCTTTTTTTACACTAAAGTTTTAGTAACTCCCTACTCTTGCTGCTACAGTGCGAGCGAAATTCATAAAGAGTGCCTGCTAAAAAGCAAAGGCTCCAACCAACGTCGAATGACCTTAGCCTAAACCCTACACACCCAAGCTAAATATTCTCACTCAGTGGAAATCATTATGATGAAAAATAGCATATTAGCTTTATCCCTAAGCTTTGCGCTTATAGCACCCTTAGCCAGCGCAAAATCTGTGGATATCACCACCCAAACCGGCAAAATTAACGTTAAAACCATTGCCACTGGTTTAAAAAATCCTTGGAGCTTGGCAATTCTGCCAGATGGTTCTTATTTAGTGACCGAACGCTCTGGCAGCTTACGCATAGTTCAGCCAAACGGCACCATCGGCGAAGCTATCAGCGGCTTGCCAAAAATAGTCGATAAAGGCCAAGGCGGTCTTTTAGATGTTGTCTTAGCACCGGATTTTGCGACCAGTAAAAAAATCTATTTCAGCTACTCTGAACCTGCTGAAAAAGGTAATGCCAATAGCACTGCAGTCAGCTTCGCAACGCTCAATGGTAACAAGCTGGAAAAAGTCACCCGCGTGTTTAGCCAACAACCTAAAGTAGACAGCGCTGCGCATTTCGGGTCGCGTTTAGTCTGGGCGCCAGATGGCACTCTCTACATCACCTTGGGCGACCGCTACTCCAAAAAGGAAGACGCACAAACGCTCAATAACCATCACGGCAAAGTAGTGCGTATTAATGCTGACGGCACTGTGCCTAAAAACAATCCGTTCGTGAATACACCCGGCGCACTGCCAGAAATTTGGTCTTACGGACATCGTAATCTGCAAGGCGCCGCTATTAACCCAACCAGCAAACAACTCTGGACGGGGGAACACGGCCCACAAGGTGGCGATGAAATTAATCTCGACCAAGCCGGTAAAAATTATGGCTGGCCAGTCATCACCTATGGTGAAAATTATGGCGGCGGTAAAATTGGCGAAGGC
>CAUOQW010000207.1:0-5274 GCA_963506825.1 uncultured Cellvibrio sp. | reverse complement strand
CAATTTGCTCCAACACCAATGGCGATACCCGCATTTTTTTAATTAATTTGCCATCGGTAAAGTTGTATTCCACATCACCATTGCCTGCACCTTTGGGTTGGCGATGGTTTTCAATCAGCTGCTTAACCTGCGCCGCCAGTGAGCGCTGCTCAAGCTCAGCATTGCGCTGACGATTAAGTTCGCGGTCGCGCTCGGCCTTCTCCAAACGTGCCTGCTCGGCAGATTGTTTCACTTCATCAACAACCAGCTCTGGCGCACGGCGCGCCACATTGGTTTCCTTACGCTTCTCTTTATTGGCCTGCTTAGCCTTTTTGGTATCGATTAAACCCGCTTTAAGGAGTTGATCTTGTAGGGATGCCATGAATTCTTACCGCTAATGAAGAAATGTTGCGCATAATAACGCCCTCCTTTTATTAGCAGCAAGAAACTCCTTCTAATGACAGCAAATGACATCAAAACCTGGGATATTTTCTGCCGGGTAATAGATAACTACGGCGATATCGGCGTGTGCTGGCGCTTGGCGCGGCAGCTCGCTAATGAATATCCCTTTCATGTGCGTTTATGGGTGGACAATATAGACACCTTGGTCAATATCTGGTCAAGCGCAATCAATGCGAACCAGCAATTGCTCGAAAAAGTGGAGGTATGCGTTTGGCATGAAGCCTTCGATGTAGCAGTTGCACCAGCAGATGCCGTTGTTGAAGCCTTTGCCTGCAACTTGCCGGATAGCTACCTAGCCGCCATGAAGCACAAAACCACCCCGCCCCACTGGTTTAATTTGGAATACTTAAGTGCGGAAGATTGGGTGGAAGGCTGCCACGGTTTACTGTCTACGCACCCGCAGCTCGGCTTAAAGAAGATGTTTTTCTTTCCCGGCATTACCGATAAAACCGGCGGCTTATTAAAAGAAGCGTCTTTATTAGATGAGCGGGATAAGTTTGTTAGCAACCCAGAAAACCGTATTGATTTCCTAAGTAGGCAAGGATTAAAGCTAGCTGAGAACGAACTTATCGTCTCTTTATTTGGCTACGAAAATACGGCTATAGCCTCTTTGTTAGAGACGTGGATTCAATCGCCAGTACCGATTTTATGCCTTGTTCCTGCCAGCAAAGTGCTCCCAGCTATTAATAGTCATATTGGCAAAACCCTGAATGCGGGCGATGAATTTGTGCAAGGCAGCCTTCGCCTGCGAGTGATACCGTTTCTGACTCAAATCGATTACGACCGATTGCTGTGGGCTTGCGACATCAACTTTATTCGTGGTGAAGACTCGTTTGTACGGGCGCAATGGGCGGCCAAACCCTTTATTTGGCATATCTACCCGCAGGATGAAGACATCCATATAATCAAGTTGGATGCCTTTCTACAGCACTATCTACAAGACGCGAATCCCGCTCTTCAAGGTTCAATTACCGACCTTTGGCACCAATGGAATCGAGGTTCAGACTGCGCTAAAAGCTGGAGTGCCTGCCTTGGAGCCCTGCAAAACTGGCAGAAACATAGTCAAAACTGGTGCAAAAGCCTGGATTCGCTGGGAGATTTAGCCTCAAATATGGTGCTCAGCTGTGATCAAGGCGGCGCTAAAAAAACGCTGTAGAAATTCACTAAAAAAGGTATAGTAGCGCCCGAATTTATCCGAACAATCGGTATGATTTCCTAATACCATTTACATTTATTGAGAGTCATCATGAAAACAGGTCAAGAGTTACGCGCCGGTCATGTAATTAGCATCGACGGTCAACCATGGTTAATCCAAAAAGCAGAAATCAGCCGTTCAGGCCGTAACACTGCCGTTGTTAAAACTAAATTGAAAAACTTGTTGAACGGTTATTTGACTGAAACCCCATACAAGGCAGACGACAAGTTTGAAGATATCGTTTTAGATCGTAAAGACGTTACCTACTCTTACTATGCTGACCCACGTTATGTTTTCGTTGATAGCGATTACGAGCAATACGAACTCGATAAAGAAGAGTTGGGCGATATGGCTCCCTACATTGAAGACGGTATGGACGATGTATGTGAGGCTGTATTCTTTGAAGGTAAAGTAATTTCTATTACTCCACCAAACTCAGTTACCCGTGAAGTTGTTTACACCGAGCCATCTGTTCGCGGTGACACCTCAGGCAAAGTAATGAAGCCAGCACGCTTGACTAACGGTACTGAAATTCAAGTATCTGCATTCGTAGAAATCGGCGATAGAATCGTTATCGACACCCGTACTCACGAATACAAATCTCGCGCTAAAGACTGATTTTAATCAGTTACCAAGAGCTACTCATTTAATGGGCAGCTCTTAAATTCCTCCTCCCGCTTATTATTCGCTCTATCTTCCCTAAAAACCCCAAAGCTTATTAAATTTTAAACCACTTATAGTTATTTTTTACCGCTCGGCATCTTTATGCCTGCAATATTATCGTCTGATTTAATCTCTTGCTTCAGAAGTCTAATCACAAACTGAATGGAGAAGTCAGATGCGCCTATTGACGAGTGTTTTTCTGCTCTGCCTGTTTTTATCTATTCCCATCAGTGCAAATACCTCTGCACCAGAGCGACATCAATCGCTATTACAATTTTCGTCATTTGAAATTACCACCGCAAATCTCAAACAATACAGACCAAACGCCGCCATAACCATTCACGTCAATCATTTTATTTATCGCACAACCTTAGCTGAAATTTTGGTTTATCAGTTGTTATCGCTTACGTTTGCCTTAAGTCTTTTTTATCTCAATACAAATCAATAAGAAGGAGAAATTATGCATACCCATGATCGTTTTCACTCTCTCGATGCAATCCGCGCTTGCGCGCTTTTAGCGGGGATATTGCTACACGCAATAATGGCATACATGCCCGGTTGGCCCTTTAGCTATGGAGCAACAAGTGCAGGTCTGGGAGTTTTGTATTTTGTTATTCATATTTTCCGCATGGCATTATTTTTTATTATTGCCGGCTTTTTTGCACGCCTACTTCATCAACGCCTCGGCACAAAAAACTTTATAAAAAATCGGTTAAAGCGTATTGGTCTGCCGTTCATTGCAGCATTCTTCTTTGTAGTTCCCTTAACGATTGTCGCAATTATTTGGAGTGTTCGGCAGCTTGGAATCCAGAGCCCGCCCAACATGCAACCTCCCTTTCCTATCATTGGTCCACCTGTACCTATGGGACATTTATGGTTTCTTTATGTACTCTTGGTAATTTACATGCTGACAATGGGATTACGCGCAATAGTAGAGCGTTTTGATCCCCAACAAATCTTGCGCACAAAAATATCCGGCTTGTTTGAAACAGCAATTAAAACGCGCATTGCAGTTCTTATTTTTACTGCACCACTTGCACTTTCGTTATTTACGAGCCCATGGTGGATACAGTGGCAAGGAATTCCATCACCGATTATGGGTTTGATTCCCAACTTCCCTGCACTATTAGCTTATGGGAGCGCGTTTTTATTGGGCTGGCTTATACATAGACAACAAAATTGTTTGCGCTTGTTGGCTACAGATTGGCTCCTATATTTTGCGTTCGCTTTATTAGCAACTTTTACAGCGCTTTACATAGGAGGCATAACACCTAAATTTGTTGCCATCTCATTCAGCAATGTGGAGCGTGCAATTTTCGCAACAGCATACGTACTTGCGCAGTGGTGCTGGGCATTTGCCATGATCGGCTTGGCGGTGCGCTATCTCTCAGCGCCTAACGCACCTTGGCGCTACCTCGCTGACGCATCTTACTGGATGTACCTTATCCATCTGCCGATCGTATGGTTGCTTCAGGCATGGATGTTGCGCTGGCCGCTACATTGGTCGATAAAGCTCTCTCTAGTTTTGTTTCTCACTAGCTTAGTGCTGCTCACAAGCTATCACTACTGGGTGCGCGCAACTTTTATGGGGAAATTCCTCAACGGGCGAAAGTATCCTCGTTCGCTAAGCTCGCCAATCGCAGATGCGTCAAAGACCTAATCTACAACACCAAGGAAGTTCAACATTAACCTAAAAGGTTGGGTAGAATAATTAGGATTCCAAGTGCGCATCTCAGCAGGCGCGCACTTATTTCAGAACCCTTTACTATTAGCGTGCAGCCTATGAAGGTATTGTTTTTCCCGCACGATCAAAAATTTTGGTTAGATCACGGGTTATTTATGTTTTTTCTTGTGGCCACGCAAATGGTCATAACGATTCCATTCCACAGTTTTGTACCTGTACTTTTATTTGCCGACTTATTTTGGTTCCCGCTATTCACCCTTGCTGTTTTGATATTTAGATACATGTTCAAAACTTTGCAATGGGATCTACTCTCTAGCAAGCAGTTTGTAGAATATGGAATTGTATTTTCATTGCTTGGCGGCTTGGCAATATCCTTAATAATGTCTGCGATAGTTTCCTCTTTTTTTTGGTCCGAATTTACCAACAACTTTATTCCACAGGGCAATAATAACCTCAGTGTTCCGCTGCTAGTTTTTGGTTCCATTGTGGCAAACTGGATACAGACCAGCATATTCATATCCGCATGGATATTTGTCTACAACAGTATTACCTCCATTAAAAGAATCCGCGAAACAGAACTGCTTTATTTTCGCTCACAACACAATCTTAAAGAAGCTATGCTCAATAGCCTTTCCAACCAATTAAATCCTCACTTTCTTTTCAATGCACTCAACAATATTCGTTTCATGATTTATGAAAATCAAAAATCCGCTGAAAATATGGTGGTTTCTTTATCTGAGATATTGCGCTACTCCTTGGAAAGCAGCAAACAAGAAAAGGTATCTGTAGCAGAAGAGGTTGCCGTTATTCAGCGTTATATTGCGATAGTAAAATCACAACTTGAAGATCGCTTAAACTTTCAATTAAATATCACCCAAGAGCAATACCACTACTTAATACCACCCATGGTATTGCAAATGTTGATTGAAAACGGGATTAAACACGGCTTAGACAATATCCATAAAGGCGGTGAATTACAGGTATCGTCACAAGAAGATGAAAAAAGTATTCAATTTACGGTTAGCAACGATCTGCCAGATAAAATTGCAATTACCACACCCACAACCGGAATTGGGCTGAAAAATATTCGTAAACGACTTGAAATTCTTTATGGTGATCAAAGTAGTTTAGACACCTTAAAAACTCAGGATAAATTCATTGCAACCTTAAAGATTCCCAAGGAAATTTCTCAATGAAGGCAATAGTGGTTGAAGACTCCCGCTTGGCGCGCGAAGGTTTAATAAAAATGCTGGAAGCCTACCCCGAACTGCAAGTAGTAGCTGCGGCAGAT
>CAUOQW010000206.1:0-5307 GCA_963506825.1 uncultured Cellvibrio sp. | reverse complement strand
GGTTTTATACTGCCATTTTTAGCAATTCATGTATTCGGTGGCATTGATGGCTGGCGCTATGCAATGGCTGCTGCTGGTGTGTTTGCGGCGGTTTACGGTGTGATCTTTTATGTATACGCACGCAATACCCCCAAAGGCTCAACCTATTTCAAACCTAAAAAATCGGGCGGCCTGGAAGTTAGCAGCAAAAAAGATTTCTGGTTTTACGTGGCGCTAAACGTGCCCATGTATTTAATACTCGCCGTACTTGCATGGAAAATGTCACCCGCTAATTTGAAATTATTGAGCGCAACTACCACCAACATTATGTACCTCGTTTTGATAGCGCTCTTTATTTTTCAATTCTCACAAATTTATCGCGTTAACAAAGACATGCTTAAAAATGGCGTGCCTGAACACGATAAATATGAATTCAAACAAGTCGCCATTTTAAGTTGGGCTTACCTTGCCTGCTTCGGCTCTGAATTAGCAGTGGTGTCAGTATTACCCGCGTTCTTTATGGACACATTTAAAGGTATGAGTATTTCCCAAGCAGCTATGCTCGGCGGCTCCTTCGCCTTTATGAACTTGGTAGCACGCCCCGGCGGCGGTTGGGTGAGCGATAAACTGGGCCGTCGCTTCTCAATGTCAGTCATTTTTGGTGGTATCGCCGTGGGCTATGTGCTGCTATCGCAAATCAATAGTGACTGGCCACTGGCGCTAGCCTTTGGCGCTGTAATTGTATGTTCACTGTTTGTACAAGCGGGTTGTGGCTCTGTGTTTGCAGTTGTGCCTTTAATCAAACGCCGCATGACTGGCCAAATCTCCGGCATGGCGGGTGCTTATGGCAACGTGGGCGCGTTAACATTCTTAACCATTAATACCTTTGTAGAAATTCAAACCTTCTTCTATGTACTCGCTGGCGCTGCGGCCTTAGCCTTTATTTTCATTCAATTCTTAAAGGAACCTAAAGGTCATACCGTAGAAGTAAATGAGGATGGTACTCTGCAAAAAATCGAAGTGGCTTAGATTAAAGTGCAAACGAAATCTACATAACGAACAGCCCGCTTCATGCGGGCTTTTCTATTAGACTGTAATACTCACGCAACTGATAAAAGAAAAATTTATGGATCATCTGCAATCTACCTTACGCGTCACTTTCGCACAGCGCAGTGAAGCCGGCAAAAAACCCGAAAATCAAGATACCGTAGGCGCGCGCATTCACGATGGCAATTCACTCACAAATAAAGTTATTGCGATTGAGATTGCCGATGGTGTGAGCAGCAGTATGGCCGCGCGCGAAGCAAGCCAAACCGCTATTGCAGGTTTTCTAACCGATTATTATGCAACACCGGATACCTGGCGCACGCAGCAATCTGCTATGCGCGTAATTCAAGCACTTAACTCCAGCTTGTTTGGCCGCAGCCAAAATTCAATTTATGGCGAAGGCTATCTCACCACTTTTTCTGCCTTAATTTTAAAAGGTTCAACGGCGTTTATTTTTCATGTGGGTGATACCCGCATCTATCGTTTGCGTGGCGAAGAGTTGGAATGCCTAACTCGCGACCACACCCAGCGTATTGATCGCAACACCAATTATTTAAGCCGAGCTGTAGGTGCAGACCCTTATTTAGAAGTGGATATGCATACCTGCGAAATAGAAGTGGGCGATGTGTTTATTTTAAGCTGCGACGGCATTCACGAATTTATCCCTCAAGCAGAATTTAAAACGCTGATTAAAACGAATCGTACAAATTTAGATGCGCTGGTTAACGGCGCGATTGAATTAGCACTCAGCCATAACAGCGATGACAACATCAGCATTCAAGCCGTAACCATTGAACAAATCGGCAGCGCAACCCAGAGCGATGCGATTCAAGTGCTATCGCGCCTACCGTTCCCACCACTTTTATCGCCAGGGCAAGCGATTGATGGTTTGCATGTTAAAAAAATCATGCACGAATCTAATCGCAGCCAAGTGTATTTGGTGGAAGATGAAAAGGGCAGAGCCCTCGTCATGAAAACACCTTCGGTAAATTTTCAAGATGACCCAGCCTACATTGAACGTTTTGTGATGGAATCCTGGATAGGTGCCCGCATCAGCGGGCCGCAAGTTGCACGCGTTATTCCCGCACCAGAATCACGTTCATGTTTATATTATTTAACCGAATATATTCCCGGCCCCACACTCACGCAATTATTAAAAGAGCGCGGTATTTTATCCATCGTAGATGCGGTGGAACTCATTGAACATTTAATTCGCGGCATTCGCGTGTTTCATCGCAAAGACACACTGCATCAGGATTTAAAACCGGACAATATTGTAATTAGCGCCAAAGGCCCGATGATTGTGGATTTCGGTTCATGTTGGGTAGCAGGGGTTGAAGAAGTCATTGCGCCTTTCACGCGCGATATTGTGCTGGGCACCGCAGATTATTCTGCACCAGAATATAGATACGGCGGTACCGCCGGCCCCGCATCAGATCAATTTTCGCTAGCGGTACTTTTATATGAAATGCTCACCGGAAAATTGCCTTACGGCGCCAACTACGCCAACGCAACGGACTTAAATAGCTTTCAGAAATTGAAATATATTTCGGCCATGCAGCACAATCCTTTAGTGCCTTACTGGTTAGATAAAGCTTTAGAAAAAGCCCTGAGCATTTACCCCAGCGCGCGTTATGAAGCCTTATCGGAATGGTTTCAAGATTTAAAACGCCCCAACCCAGAATGGCTTACCCATCGCCAACAACCTTTAATGGAGCGCCACCCCGATAAAGTGTGGAAGCTCTTAGCCGTCAGTGGATGGTTATGCGCGCTTGCGATTTTGTTTTTAAAAAAATAAATTTTTACACACCATCTAATTTGGCTTGTAAATTGTTCGATTGAATTATATTACCTTCGTGCTTTATCGAGATGTAAGAATATGAAGCGATTAGACTAAAGGCTAAGCGGAAATTTAATAAACGGGACGCAAGGCTATTGATGGCGCTTGCGCCACCATACTGTAGCAACGCCTACAAGTGCACCTATCAGAAGCGCAAATGGGCTCCCGATCATTCCAAAGAACATCGCATAAGCAAGGCCAGATTCTATGCCCGCAGGAGCAGCGCCGTGCAAAAAGACGAAGCGATTAAAAAGACCATAGTTAAAGCATCCAATAAGAAGCGCGACAATCGCCCCAAATCCCCACTTCAAAGCCCCCTGCAAATATTGCATATACTGCTCCTAATACCGAGTTCGGCGACTATACACCCCGGCAGTTTTTAAGTTGTGATTTTGTGGAAACCTTTTGCGCAGTAAAACCAAAAAAAGATCGACTTAAAAATTTTCCAGCCACGCAGTGGCGAGGCTGCAACACATTGTTATGTTTTGGTAAGCTCACCATCCAGTAAGCCGAAGCATTTCAAATTATGAAAGGCGCCCTTCCAATAACCACTCTCACGTCTCAATCCCTCTTCCTTAAAACCCAAACGAAGCAATAACTGTTCAGACCTTAAATTACCAACCACTGTATCCGCTTGTACTCTGTGTATTGGGCCGCAAGGTAGGGAACCAGAAAATGCAAAATCAAGAGCGGCTTCAACCGCTTCTTGCGCATAGCCGTTACTCCAATAGCTGGCGTTTAGTTCATAACCAATTACAGCATTCTTCATAGAGTCACTCCAAGAATTAAAACCACATGTTCCAATTAGCGTGCTTTCATTCTTCAAGCGAATTGCCCAACGAATACCCAACTTTGCTGTATATCGTGCACGAAACAACTCAATCAATTTTTCTGCCTTTGACACCTCAGAAAACTGCTCTAAATCATAATACTCAATGACGGATTTATTAGAAAATATATTTAATATTTCCAATGCATCAACCGCATGTATTTCGGTGAGAAGAAGCCTTTTTGTTTCAATCTGAGGGAACACTAAAATTTATCCTTATACGAATATAACGCCGAGTTCAGCCGCAGTTTTTAAGTTGCGGTTTTGTGGAATACTTTTTCGCAGAAAAACCATAAAACTGCGGCTTAAAAACTGTCTAGTACACTAAATGTGTGATTCTTGAGCGCTTGTTAAAATTATTCAACTACATTAACTATAACTTTAGAATACTCTGGAATTGCATGATCATGGCAACCGCATTTAATTGCAAAATGTTGCATTTCATTAGGCTCAATATTCTTATAGATACTTTCATGCTCTTGCCAAACAAAATGTCCATCCTTGTAAAAAAACTCTGCTTCGAACTTAACTGAACTGACTGTAGCATTGAAAGTGTTTTTATATGAACCAAAGATATATGTATAATTTCCGTTTTTTATGTTGCGGAAGTTTACAATCTCAATGCCGCTTCCATTCTTACCTTCACCACACCTAGATTCATCTAAAAACATATTATCATCTAAGATTTGATTCATTAATTTTTTATTACTCCATTTTAACGCCGCGATAAACGGTAGCTCTTAAGCTTGATTTTCTTTAAGCCAAGCTATGGCATTAGCTGCATTTTCATTTGGTGGAAAAACAGGATAAAAAACTTTTTCAATTATTCCATTTACTATAATTAAGGTCAGTCTTTTGATTAATATCGAAGATATTGTACTCAAAAGTTGGGAGCTTCAATGCAGAGGACAATTCAAATGAAAAATCACTAACCAATTCAAAAGGTAGATGAAGACGTTCTAATGCCTCAACTTGTTCCAAATGCGATTGGCTACTTGCGCCATAAACACTTACACCAAGCTCTTTGAATTCAGCATAAAGATCACGAAACGCACAAGATTGTGGAGTACAGCCTCTTGCTCCCGAAATTTCATTCCAACCCAGAATAGGTGGCGAATCCGGCCTTCCAATAAGTGGATAAAAATAAACGACAACTAGACCATAATTGGAACTAATGTCTACTTTATTTCCAGATGTAGCGATTAAAGCCATAGAAGGAAACCGCATGCCCTCTAAATGATTGCATGTGCCATCATCTTCAGGCACGGGTAAATTAGCAGGCAACACGGTTAGATCTTTCATCTCTTAACTTTCCTTATTTTTTATGGCGGGTGGCTTAACGTTGCGCTCACCTGCGGATTGTAAGTAGTGCGCTAGGCTTAGCGCAGCGATATTGCATAAGCGCTACTTATAATTCGTCCGGTGCAATGCATTGTTATAAATTCATTGTGTATTCATGCAAGTATATTTAACAGATGAATCTTTTAGTTTCGGCAATAATTGCATAGCATAAGTACTTGTTACGTTTGCAAGATAGAAGTCAAAACCCATTGATACCGAAGTGGCAGTGCCGATGGGAATTGCCGACAGGTCGGAGAGTGAAATTGAATAT
>CAUOQW010000205.1:0-5340 GCA_963506825.1 uncultured Cellvibrio sp. | reverse complement strand
GGTGCATATAGCGGTCTTCGCGTTGACCGGGTGCGCGAGGAATGCGGATAAAATAAGGGGTGGTTTTAGCGCAAAGATATTCAAGCTTTTCTTCAACGGCTTTGATATTTTCAAATTCAAACATACGTTGTGTGCGTGTCAATAATTCAGCCAAGGTTTGTGGGCCGCGCAACAGCATAACGTTCAAGAGTGCTTGTGCGGCTTTATCTAAACCAAGTACGCGTGTTAAGCGCTGATCATAGCGAGCTGCGCGTGCACTGTAATCTACCGTAATCCAATTTTTATCTTGGAGTTGGCTGGCGCAGCGCTGTAATTCGCCAGATTCGTAATTGCTTACAGGTTCGCGGCTGGTTTTTTGATTGCAGGCGAGTACTAAACTGTTGAGTGTAATGGGGTAGGCATCGGGTGTTGTTAATTGTTTTTCCATAAGCGCACCCAGTACTCTCGCTTCAATAGTAGTTAGCATGGGTTCAAGAGTTGAATTTTCATTATTTTCCATTGGGAGTTCCATTGTCTTTATCTACTGGTATTTTGTTATTTGCCATTGCCTTTAATCGAACGTCTAGCTAAGCACTCTAACTGAAATTTAATAGCAAAAAATTGTTAGTTGTTGGTTAAATCTTCAAAGCTATCAATAAGGATTTCTTCATCTTCTTCAGACAGTTCTGCCAAATCCATAATGCTGGGCTCATTAACACCAAAGATATTTTCAATGTCTTCCAGTTCAAAATTTGCTGCCGTTGCTTTGGTTAAATACTGCTGTACAGCGGTGTGCAACTTAAGCGGGTCGCCTGCGGCTGCTTTTAGTTCAACGAGAGTAACGCTTGTCAGCCATTCAATAAATTCAGCGCGGGCTTGGGGAGAGGGATCAGTAGCAAGGTTAAAGTTCATGGGATACCTGGAGGTGAAAAAAATAGCACCTTGCTTATGCAAGGTGCTATGGCGTTACTTAACAGTGACAGTTATTTTTTCTGAAATAACCGGATTAGTACCAGGAACATGGATATGGTTGCCCAATACCAACTGTAAGGTGTGCTTGCCTGGGGTTAGGGTAATTTGGGTTTCTGTTTGCGCTTTGCCAAAATGCAGTAATGTTGGTGTAGTGGGAAGTGGGCTGTGCAAATCTGGCAGTGTTTCTGTATCTATTAATAGATGATGATGACCTGAATTTGGTTTGTCAGTACCCGCTGGCACAATATCTACACCACTGGCGCCAAATTTTACGGTAAAGGTGGTTGGTACAGTGGCACCATTGAGTGGTTCTGCAATATATATTCTAGCGGGGGTAGCAGGTTTATCTGCTGCGAATGCTGATGACGAAATGGCAAGGCTAGCCAATATCGCGAAGAGATAAGTCGCTTTCATAATGATATTCCTTGTTAATGATTTCAATAGTTACAACGGGCCAAGTCTACCCGCCATACATAAAACACCATCGCCCCGAATTACAGAAAATTAGTTCAGCAGTCGCATAAAATCGATGGGTGCGGGAATTTCAAAAACCAATTCTTTGTTGGCGTGTGGTTTGGTCACCTTTAAGCGCAAGGCGTGTAATCCCATTCTCCCACCTGCAGTGCCATAGCGTGGGTCGCCTACAACTGGGTAGTTGAGCCAGGCTAAATGCGCGCGAATTTGATGCTGACGGCCTGTATCAATTTGCACTTCTAATAAGCTCCGAGTACTACTTGTTTTCAGCGTTTTATAATGGGTGAGGGCGGGCTTTGCGTTGGGGTGCTCACCCACGTGTACACGGTATTCAATTTCATCCAATCGCAGCGGCTGGTCGATGCTACCTTCACCGGGGTTTGGGTTACCCTCAACAATTGCCAAATAGGTTTTCTCAGCTTTATCCCAGTTGGCCATGATCGCCTCACGCATTTCACGCGATGATGCAAACAATAAAACGCCAGAGGTATCGCGATCAATACGATGTACTGGCCACAACTTCACCTCGTGCGATTTGCGCGATAGTTGCTTGCGCAAAATAGCCAAGGCATGTTGTTGAGTTTCTTTGGTGGTGCCAACAGATAAAAGACCAGCAGGTTTATTAATTGCAATTAAATCGCGGTCTGAATAGAGAATCTCCAACTGCGAGGGCGCAGCATTGGCAGGTTTGCCGGAGGCCCCAACTTCTACTAAATCACCAATATTAAGTGCGTAATTATGTTGCGTTACCGCAATGCCATTGACGCTGACGCACCCAGTCTGTAAACGCTGTTTAATTTTGTTGCGCGCCCAGCCTACTAGCTGGGAATTGAGAAATCCTAATAGGCCAGTGGCCTCTTTAACGTACAACTTATCCGACATGTTATAAGCCTAGCGGGAGATGTAAGGAGTAATAAGGCGACCAAACAAATACGCTTAAAAAAGCACGCTTAATTGGTGCGAAAATTTCGAGGCGGCTAAAGTGCCAGCTTCTTTTAAATAAAGCTATTTATTTCGCATAATGGGAGGTGAGATAGCACCAGTTGGGATCACATGCAGCATTTTAATGCCTAAAAAATCTATAAAAACCTAGTATTTTCGATGTTAAATTCCTGTTTGTATCAATACTTAAATTATTAAAACAACGAGGGTTAAGGTATGTCGCTAATACATCACACTAGTCTTACTGCAGAATCCATCATGAGCCGAACGCTCTTAAGTGCTTATGAAGGCTGGACGATTCACCGCCTTGCTGAGTTTTTTATTAAACACAATATTTCCGGTGCGCCCGTAATTGCCTCAGATCATGAGTTGGTAGGTGTAGTGACTGTGTCGGATATTTTTAAATTCAGTAATATGGATGAGACTAACCGCCGCGAGGCGTTACGCAATTATTATCGCGAAGCTTGTGAGATTGATTTGGATGAAGCCAGTTTGCGTGAGTGGAGTGGCCACGCCGAGCGTAATTGCACAGTGCATCAAATTATGAAAAAAGAAATTATCACGGTCGAAAAAGATTTCTCTATTGAACAAGTTTCCGCTGTCATGGTTAAAAACAATGTGCACAGAGTGGTAGTAACGCAGAATAAAATCGCACTTGGGGTTATTACTACCATGGATATTTTGCGCACGCTACAACCGGAATCATCTCCTTTGCATTTGGTTGTTTCGGCTTAATATTACACAGTGTACTTTATTGCTAAACTTCAAAACCCTTGCATCTTGCCGTGAGAGGGTTTTTATGCGCGGCATATTTTTGCGTGCTAGCGGAAAAGTCATAAGCTATATGAATGTTAGGGTTCGGGAGTGGAGCACAGGAATTGCGTTGGCTAAACTAAGATGTAAGCTAAGCCAACGCAGCTGCGAATTTAATTAAAACAAATCCTCAATCGATAAATATCGCTCGCCAGTATCGTAACTAAAAATAATCACGCGGCTACCCGCAGGCATTTCGGCTTGTTTTTGTACGACAGCGGCGAGCGTTGCGCCAGAAGATATCCCCACAAAAATTCCTTCTTTTAATGCGCATTGGCGTGCCATTTCAAAGGAGTCTTCCTCACTCACTAAAACAGTGCCGTCGAGTGTGGCTCTGTTGAGCACCTGCGGGATAAAGCCGGCACCAATTCCTTGAATTCTATGGGGGCCTTTTTCGCCACCACTAATAACGGGGGATTTTGCAGGCTCAACCGCAAGGGTTTTCAAGTTTGGAAATTGACGTTTTAATACTTCGCTACAGCCCGAAATATGACCGCCAGTACCCACGCCAGTAATCAAGTAATCGATACCTTCGGGAAAATCAGCCAGAATTTCTTGTGCGGTAGTATTGCGATGCACTTCAACATTGGCAGGGTTATTAAATTGTTGAGGGATCCACGAATTGGGGTTTTCTGCTGCCAACTCGTTGGCTTTTGCAATAGCGCCACCCATACCTAACTCTTTTGCGGTTAACACTAATTCAGCGCCATAAGCTTTCATGGCTTTGCGACGCTCAATCGACATGGATTCCGGCATAGCGAGAATCAAACGATAGCCTTTAACTGCGCACACCAAGGCCAAGCCAATCCCGGTATTGCCAGAGGTGGGCTCAATAATCACAGTCTCTTTATTGATGAGGCCTTTAGCTTCAGCATCTTCAATCATTGCAAGCGCAATACGGTCTTTGATGCTACTGCCCGGATTAAAGCGCTCAATCTTCATCCAGACTTCAATGTCGCTGCGGAATAAATTGTTGATGCGTACATGGGGTGTGTTGCCAATGGTTTGTAAAATATTATCAGCTTTCATAGTGTTTCCTTTGAACGGTTGATGATGGGGCTAATGCTAGCAGATTAACTCATGCTGGAGGGAGGGGAGCTGCTCATGAGTTAAGCAGGGTTTGTTGGGTTTAAATCTATACTTAGGGCTATAATATCTCAATCCATGCTCAAATTATGGGCAATTCTAATAATCAACTTTTGTGAGAAATGATGACTGCCTTCTCCGTAATTGGCCTTATTGGCCACCTCCATAATGAACGCGCAACTTATTCACTTAAGCGGCTCATCAGTTTTTTGCATAAGCGCGGAGTGGACTTTGTGTTGGAGCAGGAAACCGCCGGTTTATTGATAGATGACCCCATGTTTCAAGCTGCACACAAAATCGCAAGTGTGGATGAAATGGGCGAGTTGTGTGATTTGGTAATAGTGGTTGGTGGTGATGGCAGTTTATTACGTGGCGCACGAGCTTTGGCAAAACACAATGTACCTTTGCTCGGTGTTAACCGTGGGCGATTGGGTTTTTTAACCGATATCATGCCCGAAGATATTGAAATCAAAGTGGATGAAGTTTTATCTGGCAATTACACCTTGGAAGAGCGTTTTCTGTTGGATATGTCCATAAAACATTTGGGCGAAACCATTGCAACCGGCGAAGCGCTCAATGAAGTTGTGCTTCACCCCGGTCAATTTGTTCATATGTTGCAATACGAAATTTATGTAGATGGTTATTTTGTAACTACGCAGTCATCAGACGGTATTATTGTTTCAACACCCACAGGTTCAACGGCTTATTCATTGAGTGGCGGTGGGCCTTTGTTGCATCCTAAGTTGGATGCAATTGCATTGGTGCCTATGAACCCACACACACTTAGCAGTCGCCCTATAGTTGTGGCGGGCGATAGCCATATTATGATTCGTGTGGGCGAACATAGTCGCGCGATTCCGATGATTTCTTGCGATGGTCACAATCATTTTGAAATGACTATGGGTGATGAAATTCATATTCGCAAAAAACCAGATTTGTTAAAGCTGTTACATCCTGCGGAATATAATTTTTACGAGCGTTGTCGCACTAAACTAGGTTGGGGTGGGCATCTGCTCGATAATTAATTTATGACAAGATTGTACGATCATGAATCACTCACGCCAGTTGAAGGTT
>CAUOQW010000204.1:0-5364 GCA_963506825.1 uncultured Cellvibrio sp. | reverse complement strand
TGCAAGGTTGGTGTCTGGGAATTTACCCATATCTTCTGCAGAAATGGCGTCAACCACACCTGCTGAGTCGCGTTTAATATCCATAGCGGCTTGCAAGCTCGCCTTGATACCGGTAATTACGATCTCATCGCCTTCGTCTTGAGCGTAGGCCATTGAGCCTGCTGTTAAAGTAATGACTGATGCTACTGCTGCCGCGAGTGGTTTTACTCTGAAGCTCTGTTGGAATGTTTTAAGCATAAGACTATGCCTCCAGTGATTGTTATTAGATAAAAGCCGCTGTTGTAGTGACTTTAACGTTCCCTGTCAGCGCGTGGTTCGCGCCAACAAGAAGCAAATATACAAATTGGTTTTACAAGTAATTTATATATTTACTACCTGAACACCTTCTTCTTTGAGTTGGCGTTCTAAGTTCTCTATGAGCCTATTTTTCTAATTGTTAAATAGTTGCTCATCTCACCGTCTTGTTTTGTGTAGCTTGGGTACTAAAACCCAACCTTCAGGGTGAAGGTGTGATCTGGCTAAAATTATTTAGTGCGCTAGTGCACCAGATCATATGGTCATTAATACTATAACGGATTAATGCATGTCAACATACAAAGCATTTAATTCCACTGCTTTTAATGAAAATATATAAAGCTGAATTAAGGTTCATTGATTTTGTTTTTGAGTATGAAATTTTTTTTACAGGGAAATGATGCTCGGTGAGTTTTTAAATTTATCTGCATGAGAAAAAATAAGTAATTGCGCAAATAAAAAAAACCATAATGTGCCGCTTAAAAAAAACGGAGCACCCTAAGGTGCTCCAATGCCCAGAGGGCTCCAGTACAAACACGAAACAATAAAAAATAACGAGCGGTTGGGTTGCATAAATAGCGCGTTAAGCGAACTGCATTTTTGGCTAGCTACAGAAAATAATGTACAGCCTTAGGTTAGGTTTATTATCAGGTGTACTTGTATACTAAACGCAAATTTTTTATTGTCAAGTTGACTATAAGAAATTTATGCAGCATTTCCCGCAATTTAATACGTAAGTTTCAAGTTGTTCGATTTTGTTTTTTTCTTTAGTGGAGATAATTTTATATTTGAAGTGTGTTTGAGGGCGTTGATGGGCGAGTACTTTTTAGCTGCAAGGTTCGGTTATAACCAAGCTTCTGCGGTTTACAAAACGGTCTTTTAGTTTGTAAATATTCGGCCGATATTGATTGTGCCGTTATCTATCTTCACATCTAAATCCATGCGTACCCACAAGTAGCTAGGTGCATTATGACTCTCTCCTCCATTAATTCCGGTTCTCCCTTATTAGGTTCCCAGCAGGATTTGTTACAGGCGCGCTCGCAACCCAAGACGGTGCCCACTATCAAAAGCAAGGAAGAGGGGCTCTCAAACGATGAAAAGCGCCAGTCCGCGCTGCATTTAGTCACTCGCACTTTGGCTGAAGCCTACGACAAAATCGCTAACCGAGGTGTATCAGCAGCCGCGGCCTATAACGATCAAGCGCCGATGACCGCGACTAAGGCTGCCAATACTATTCTGGGTTTTATTGAGCGCCGCCTGCAGTTAGATGTGGCGGATGGTGCAACCCAAGAGCAATTGCAGGCCCGTTTGGAGGCGGGCTTGGAAGGGTTTAAAAAAGGCTTTGCTGAGGCGGAAGAAAAACTGAAAGCGCTCAGCATGTTGTCGCCTGAGGTGGCAACAGATATTGCCGATACCTATAAGCAGGTTATCAGTGGTATTGATGCGCTGCGTGCAAAATTTATTGAGGATGCAGCCCCAGCGAATGAACCAGCCGCTACACCGGAAGTGGCCCAACCTGCGCAAATTAACAATATCGCCATTCAAGAGGGGCTTTATGAATACGCGGAGGCACGCGATTTCCGTTTTGAGTTAACCACGCAGGAAGGTGATAAGGTCAGTATTCGCGCGTCGTCCAGTTTAGGGGTTAGTGTATCGGCGGGGCGCGATGCAAAAGGTATTTACGGTAGTGCCAGTCAAAGTTCAGCCAGCAATTTTGAGCTGTCAATTGAAGGCGATTTAAACGAAAGTGAATTAAAAGCTATTAATGAATTGCTTGGGCGTGTGGATAAACTTGCAGGGCAATTTTACGCTGGCAATTTGGATAAGGTATTTGATAAGGCTTTAAGTCTTGGCTATAACGACGAGCAAATTGCAAGCTACTCGCTTAATCTTTCTCAAGTTCAAATACAGCAAGTTGCGGTTGCCTATGGCACCTTTGCTCCGGAGACCGATGCGCAGGCTCCAAGCTTGGCGAATCAATTAGCTCCTGTAGGAGATTTTATTAAAGATGTATTTGAATCCATAAATCTTGCCGCGCAATTTTTTGAACCGCAAGAATTGCTGTTGGACTTAAGCAAAAAAATGGCAGAGAAGGTCGATAGTGAAAATGTGTTACCAAGTGCCTTTGCTCAATTTTTAGAGCGTATCTTGGCAGTAGATTTTGATCGAAATCTAGATGAAGCTGCTGGGGTTTAAGTTGCTTGGGGTTTGTAGCAGGGCATTGAGCTGTGAGCCATCCCAAGAAAACAGATGTAAACGGTTGCTGCTGAGTAATGAAAAATATGTAACCTTTTACATCGCGGTTTAATAGATTTTCATCATAAAAATTCCTGTAACATACACATTTCTCCATTGACGAACTTTCCCGTCAAGTGCAATATTATTGCTCTTCAAATAAGCTTCTATAGTCTTCAATAATTATAAAAAATATGTGTGTTTCAGCACTGGCTGCGCTTAACAGCCGATTGCGATAGCTGAATGGGATGGTTGAACGGGTCACAAAAAATAATAAACCCAATATCGTCTTAGAAAATCAGTTTCAAATTATTTCGTATTTTTAATCATCAGGAAGATTCCCATAAGTGCTGTCTTGCGTATGCACAGCATAAGAATGCGAGCTTTAGACGCTCGCCCATCGGTTTGTTTCGGTCGTTATCACACCCCGGCTGGCAAGTGTTGAACTTGCTGGATGAGGCTGTGTGCTTGGTGATTTCACCTTCATATTCCTCTCGGGTGTTGCGCTTTGGACGTTGCTTGCGTCCAATTAAAAATCTATCGACAACCCTAAAAATCTATAAATATAAGGTGCAATAACTATGAAAAATATTTCTCGCCGTATTGGTCAGTATGCATTTTTTGCAGCTGCTAGTACTTTGCTTGCGTGTGCCGTTCAAGCGCAAACTCTAGGTGCCAACCTCGCGGTTACTGGCCCCAGCGCCAGTGCTGACGGTTCGGGTTTTGACAATACTAAATTAGTACGCGACGCCAGCACAGCTACAGTTTCTGTAGCTGGTGGCACCAGTAATCAACGCGTTTCAATTAAGTGGGGTAGTGCAGTTACCTTTAATACAGTTATTTTGCGTGAGTCTGGCGCTAAGGTGACGGGCTGGAGTTTGGTGGATAACGACACCGGCACCGTGTATGCGACCGGCACTGGCATAGGTGCAGAGCGCGTGGTGAATGTGGGTACACGCAGCACTAAAAAAATTAACTTAATTGTAAATGCTACCAGTGTGCCCGGCATCGCTGAGTTTGAAGTCTATAACGCAACTGGCGTGGCTTCATCTTCCAGTAGTAAATCTTCAGTGGCATCAAGCGTTTCATCAAGTGTTGTATCCTCAGTATCGAGTTCTGTGGCTTCAAGTACTCCATCATCGGCTGCATCTAGTAGCAAATCCTCAGTCGCTTCAAGCAGTGTGTCCTCCGTGGTAAACAGTAGTGTGGCGAGCAGCGCGTCATCTAGCAGTTCCTCTTCTGTCGATAACAGTTCTATCAGTGCTGACTGTTTAAAAATCGCTACCAATCCTTCCGTGAACTGGCGTGATACCTCATTAAAAACTGATCAAGAAATTGTTGCCTGTTTATCAAAAACCTTGGGTAAGCCCGTTGGCTATGGTGAAAAAGCACTAGGTGGATACAATCCGAATGGAGGCAGCAAACTTACCATCATCACCAAAAATTCCACTACTTCTGTCGAGCAACAAATTCTGGATGCAATTAGTGGTGAAGCGCACAACTGGATTGTTTTCGACAAGCTCCAATTCGCGCAGCCGTTTGAAGTTGGTATGTACCGTTTGGGTTGCAGCAATCCACTGGTGCAATCTATCCTCGGCGCAACCGAGGCCGAGTGTGTAGATTACAAACAATGGTGTGCTAAAAACAGTATTGGCAGTTCAGCTTGTGTGAGTGAATTTTTTAACAAGGCGATGAATAAATCTAACAACCCGATTCGCAACCCAGTGATTGGTTCTAACAAAACCATTGATGGTCGTATGAGCGAAGCCTTCTTCCGCTTCAGTGGCTTTGCAATTGGTAAAGATCAAACTGGTACACCCACTCAAACGGCGACTAGTGTGATTTTGACGCATCTGAATTTTCAGGGCGCAGGTCACACGGAAGATCACTATTGCGATCCAGATATGATTCGCTCTACGGGCGCATCGCACGATATTTGGATTCACAAAAATACTTTTGATACCACGGGCGATTCAGCATTTGATGTGAAAGTGGGTGCTTACGGCATCACTATGTCATTCAATGAAATTCTCGACGTGAAACGCGCGACCTTGCACAGCTCTAGCGATAGCCACACCATAGACTCACAAATTAGAACTACTATGCACAACAATTTATTTGTGACTCGCGATGCAAGCTATATGACGCTCGGCAACACTCTGCGCCGCGTTCCCTTAATTCGTCGCGGTACTACGCATATGTTTAACAACGTGTTCGTGAATTATCGCAAGGATCTTTTGAGTATCCGCGTAGGCGCGAGTGTATTGCAGGAAGACAATATGTTTGTGGTCAACCGTATTCATCAAGAAAAAGCGGATCTCAATGCGGCATTGACGGAGTTGCAAGGCAATTTGATTAAAGATGTGACCGACGGAAATTATCGCGGCGATCGCAACTTCCTGTGGTTTGGTGATGCGGCCTGTAATGTGGATGCAACCACCAAAACCGGTTTCACCATCAGCTCTGGTACTGTTGCGAATTTAGCCGCAAACTATTCTGCGGCGTCGCAAACTATTATCAACAATACGCGCATTCCAGCAGGCCAAGATTTGGTGGATTACCTCAGTGCGACCACGGGTAAATATGGTCAACTGCCATTCAACTCTCCACTCGCAGGCGACCGTTATTATGTGTTGGGTTTAGGCAAGGTTGCCTGTCAATAAGAATTATTTTCTGTTCCTGATTTGAGTGGAAAATACCTTTAAATAAAAACGCCCCAGTCGCAAGGCTGGGGCGTTTTTATGTAAGGCTCAATAAGGTTTTAAATTCTTCCCTATAGCGGCGTGAGAGCGTGAGCGTTTTTTGGTTGTGCAAGGTCACTTGGTAATCGCCTGT
>CAUOQW010000203.1:0-5388 GCA_963506825.1 uncultured Cellvibrio sp. | reverse complement strand
GGCCTGAATACCAGCAACTATGGTGGCAGTAAATGGTTCTACTCAGCGCGCGTCGCTTTCTGGCCGGAGATGACCCAAAAGGCCGCCAGCTATGGCTTGGAAGTCATGCCCTACTTTGAATACTACGGTGCCAAAGGTGAGGGCGAGTTCAGCACTACCAGTTGCCCAAGTGAAGATGCGACGGGCAATAATTTCTGCGCCACTAATCTGCTGGATAATGCCTATCAATGCAAAAAGCCCTGGGGGCAAACCCAAGCCAAATGCTTTATGCCAAGCTACGGTTCCCAGCAAAATTGTGAGCCGCTCACCCGCGCCGAAAAACGCTTCACCCCCTATTCATGGGCGGAAACTGCTTGCGTGGATGTGACTGACCCCAATGCCTTAGTGGATGTTAAAAAACTGCTGGGTGCCAGCGTTCTGGATCACAAAGCCAACGCCAGCTTTGCCGGTGTTTGGTTCCGTACTCGCGTAGGTTCCTGGCCAGTAAGCTTTAGTGATGCCGCCCGTGGTCGCTATGCTACAGATCGCAATGTGGTTGTACC
Organism: uncultured Cellvibrio sp.; assembly: GCA_963506825.1. GTDB lineage: Bacteria > Pseudomonadota > Gammaproteobacteria > Pseudomonadales > Cellvibrionaceae > Cellvibrio. The sequence continues at coordinate 4,846 of CAUOQW010000203.1, read as the reverse complement.
CACCAAGGCCGCTTTGCGCGCGAGCAGCGGTTTGCGTGCAGATTATTACGCGTGGTGGAATGGCAAGCGCCAAGCCTATTTAACGGCTATTCGCGATTATGTGCGGGTTGGCAAAAATGGCAACGATGGCGTGAGTAATGCGGATGTCTTGTTTACCAGCTATCACGAAGAGGGTTTGCCTATTCCGGCACCTAACTACGCCGATACCCGCGTGGTGACTGACGATACAACACCTTGGTCAATCGTCAATTCGGATGCGCGCTGGCAGTATCGCTATTCACCTATAAGCGCAGCAACTTGGCTGGCCGACAAACGCTTTGAGACAACCCTGTTTGCCTTAAACTTGCCTACCGAAGCACAATTTGCCACCACCAATGGCTACGACGAAATGTCTCATGGCACACCGCCTGCCGACCCGGGTAACTATCAAGCGGGCGAAGGCGTGCTCATGACCATGCCCTATGGCCGCCAATACACCATGGAAGACCCCGCCTTGTTGCAGAAATTCAGCACGCAAAAAGGCATGGCATTGGTGCGTCATTTCCCCTTGAATGAAGATGACGGTACGGGGGATTACACCGCAGATAAAGCCAGCGGTTCCTTCAAAAATTGGCCTATGAGTGGCCACTTTGGCTACTTTATTAGCGATGTAGAGCGCGGCACGCCTTACACCATGTTGGCTGAAGTAAAAGGTGTGGCCAATGCCGATCCTTACTGGATTGGCTATCTTTCCAGCAACTCCTTCAACACGGGCGCGCCGCAGGATTTGCGTCGATTCAACGCTGCCTATCTCGCATGGCCAGCACTGCCAAGTGTAAAAGTGGCCGCAGCCAGTGCCACCAGCGGCGTGATAGTGCGCGATATGGTCACCTCAGCGGGCACCTTTGTGGCGGTGTTCAATACCACTATGACGGCGAAAACCACAGTTCAAATTACGCTCTCGGCAACGCGGATGGGCGCGGTTACCAGCGTACAGGATCGGGTGAGTTTGCAGAGCCTTGCAGTAACCGGTGGGAAGATAACGTTGGATTTACAGGTGGCCGACTTTAGAGTGTTTTATGTGCCTTAGGCTAAGGATTAGCGAAGGGTATATTCAACAGGGAATCGTCATCTTCACTGCGTGAGTATGACGATTCCCTATTTCTTCAGATGCTTGTTGGGCGCTCACACTTCAAATCGCTGTGCGCCGCAAGATCTGCATTTATTGCTGGGGTTCCAGCAATTTCCAATTTTTTACCTCTGAGTGAAAAAAACCGCATTCGCGATAGGCTTTGTAGATAATTCCTTTGGCATCTAGCTGCGCCAAGCCGCGCTCAAGTGCGCGGTAGAAGGTTTCGCCCTGTGGGTGCTTGCGGCTGATAGGCCAGTGGCGCGAACCGGAAATGGCGACCTTGATATCTTTGATGGGGTAGAGAGTGACATCGCCAACGGCGATAGACATATTAGGGGTAGATTGAAAGGGGGCGAGGGTGATCTCGGCGCGGTTGGCTTCGATCATGCGCGCCATATTGACCCAGTTGGGCGAGTAGCTGATCTGCTTAAAACCTAAATCTTTGAGGGTCTGCACATCGCTTTTCCATTGCGAGTTGGTGACTACGTTGAGCTCCATTAGCAGCTTAGGGGTAAGGCTGTTAAAGGCTTTCTGATTGTTGAGGCTGGTATAGAGGCCCACGGTAAATTCACCCTGTTTAATTAGTGGGCGGCTGGTGAAATAAGCGTGCGGCAATGCATCTATATCTGCTTTCCATGCTAGCCCCGCGGAGGTGATAAAACGGCCTTCGGCAATATCGCGCAGGCTGCGTAAATAGCTTTGTTCAGCGCGCAGTTCAACCTCTGGTTTGAAACCACCCAATTTCAGCGCTTGCATCAACAGCACCAGTTCCACCACATCGCGGCGGGCACCATTGCCTTTGTATTCGTGAATGTTGAGGGGCGCGCGGTTGTTTAGAAAACGGTGGTAATCGGGAAGTATGTCTTCATTAACGGCAATGATGACAGGTTCGTGAGCCTGCAGCGGGTGGGAAAATAACCCCAGACTAGTGGCTATTGACCAGAAAATAACGCCAAGAGAGAGTCGCGACATAGAGGGATAGTTTGGCTGAAAAGGTATTTGCCGATCATGTGGCAAATACCTCTGTGCGTCTAGGGTGTAATCGCAATCTAACTCATCTTAACTAAAAGCCCTATTAGCTAATATGGTGATCCATATCGCGAGCGGGTTGCAGGCAGGGGCTAGCGCCAACTTCACGGGCTGGAACACCTGCAACCGTGGTGCGCGGAGCAACATCTTTTAATACCACGCTGCCCGCACCGATCTTGGCGCATTCACCAATTTCAATATTGCCCAGCACTTTCGCCCCTGCACTAATGAGTACACCGCTGCGCACTTTGGGGTGGCGGTCTCCGTGTTCTTTGCCAGTGCCGCCGAGGGTGACGGATTGCATAATTGAAACGTTATCCTCCACCACGGCGGTTTCGCCAATCACTATGCCGGTGGCGTGATCAAACATTATCCCCTTGCCGATTTTGGCGGCGGGATGGATATCGACCGCAAACACGCAGGAGATACGGTTCTGCAAAAACAGCGCAAGTGAATTGCGTTTTTGCAGCCACAGCCAGTGGGCAATGCGATAAGCCTGCAGTGCGTGAAAGCCTTTAAAGAATAGGAAAGGCGTAACCAGTGAGCAGCACGCGGAATCGCGCTCGCTTACAGCTTGTAAGTCGGCGCGTACGGCGAGGCTAATACTGGGGTCGGCTTGTATCGCCTGTTCAATCACTTCGCGCACCAACATGGCGGGCAGCGCTGGGCTGTCGAGTTTGTTAGCGAGGTGGAAGCTGAGTGCGGCTTCCAAGGTATCGTGGTTGAGAATCGTGGCGTATAAAAAACTCGCCAGTACCGGCTCTTGCTCGGCCTGCTTGCGCGTTTGGCTGCGGATGGATTCCCACAGGGAATCAAGCGGTAGCGCGGGAGCGGTTGCGTTCATGGAGTGTCCTCGGTCAAGGCTTTGCCGAATTGGGATAGGAAGATTATTGGGGTTGCGGGCTGTGCTGGCAAGTGTTGAGTGTCATTCAAAAGCTAATCGTCAACTGCAACGGCACCCCCTCCCAACCTCCCCCTTCACAAAGGAGAGGGGCTAAAAGCTCGCACATATTGAGAGCGAATTGATATTCAACTCCTCCCCTTTTTCAAGGGGGAGGTTGGGACAACTGTATGGATGCAGGAGGTAGAGTAACGCAGGAGCAGTTACCGAGGGGGTGCTTTTAGTCCCTATTCCCCGTCTGGAAAATCCGTTGTTTGTCGCGTGCCCAATCGCGCTCTTTCTCGGTTTCGCGTTTGTCGTGCTCTTGCTTACCTTTTGCCAGCGCAACTTCGCACTTGATCAAGTGGTCTTTCCAATAGAGCGCGGTGGCGACAACTGTGTAACCTTTTTGATGTGCGGCTTCCTGTAATTTGTCGATTTCGCGGCGATTGAGTAGCAATTTGCGGGTACGCGTTGGGTCGGTTACAAAGTGGGTAGACGCGCTTTGCAGCGGGGTAATGTGCGATCCCAGTAACCAAGCTTCATCGTTTTTAAAGAATACATAGCTATCGGTAAGCTGAACTTTACCCGCGCGCAGGCTTTTCACTTCCCAGCCAAGTAATACCACGCCAGCTTCAAAGCGGTCGCTAATGTGGTAGTCGAACTTGGCGCGCTTGTTGAGCGCAATGGTGCTGCCGGTATTTTTGTGCGAATTCTTTTTGGCCATAACGTCTTTCAAATTCCTAGGGTGTAGCTCTATTTAGCGGGCTCCATCCCACGGTTTTGCTTGCATTTGAGCCGAGCCGGAGGAGAGCGGTCGGGCATTATACGCAGACTTGCGCAGAAATTTCGCGCCTGTACGTGATCTAGGTGGTCTTATGTTACGAGCCTATTCCCGTTACAATTCGGCATCTGGTGCATTACCTGCCAAGCAACCAACGTCCATTCGGAGTTTTCATGGCAAAACGACTTAAACAACATGCGATATGGGGCCGCGGTAGCTTTATTCTAGCGGCAACCGGTTCGGCAGTTGGCTTGGGCAATATCTGGAAGTTTCCCTACATCACCGGCGAGAACGGTGGTGCAGCCTTTGTGATGCTGTACTTGGTGTTTATTCTGCTGGTCGGTATCCCGATTATGATGGCGGAGATTATGATTGGCCGTAAGGGCCGTGCTAATCCGGTTACCTCTATAGCTAATATCAGTGCCGATATGGGCGCAACGCGGTTGTGGTCAGTGATTGGTTGGATGGGGGTGTTAGCGGGTTTTTTGATTCTCTCCTATTACTCAGTTATTGCGGGTTGGACGTTGGATTATCTGGTCTCCGCGCTTGAGGGTAAGTTTACCGGTTTAAATGGCGATAGCTCGAATGAGCTTTTCAACAGCTTATTAGCCGATCAAAGCCGCTTGGTGAAATGGCATACCGCCTTTATCGCTATTACCGCCTTGGTGCTGATGTTTGGGGTAACCAAGGGTTTGGAAAACGCCATTCGTTTTATGATGCCCACGCTCTTGCTGTTACTGCTTATCCTACTCGGCTACGCCTATACCACCGGTGAAATGGTTACCAGTGCGCGTTTTATGTTTAGTTTTAACGCAGAGGATTTATCCTGGAATTCCGCACTTATCGCTCTTGGTCATGCGTTTTTTACCTTGAGTATCGGCATGGGCGCCATTATGGCCTACGGTGCCTATATGCCCAGTACCGCCGCCATAGGTAAAACTGTGATTGCAGTTGCGCTCTTGGATGTCATGGTTGGCTTACTTACGGGCGTAGCAATTTTTGCCTTTGTGTTCGCCACCCCCGGTATAGAGCCAAGCAGCGG
>CAUOQW010000202.1:0-5397 GCA_963506825.1 uncultured Cellvibrio sp. | reverse complement strand
TGCATTAAAGCGCAGCGCGGTAGTGTGTAACATTGGCCACTTCGATAGCGAAATTGATACAGCCTTTATGCGCAAAAATTGGGAGTGGGAAGAAGTTAAACCACAAGTGCATAAAATTTACCGCGACAAAGCGACTAACGATCATTTGATTCTCTTGTCGGAAGGCCGCTTGGTAAACTTGGGCAATGCTACCGGTCACCCATCGCGCATTATGGATGGCTCTTTCGCCAACCAAGTACTTGCACAAATTTATTTGTACGAGCGCAAGTTTGCTGATCTTCCGGCAGAACAAAAAGCAGAATATTTATACGTTCGCGTACTGCCGAAAAAATTAGACGAAGAAGTTGCGAAAGATATGGTTGAAGGTTTTGGTGGTGTAATTACCAAACTGACACCCAAGCAGGCGGAATATATTGGTTACCCAGTAGATGGGCCGTTCAAGCCTGAGTCTTATAAGTATTAATTTTCCCCTCACCCTAACCCTCTCCCAAAGGAGAGGGGACTGTGTGTGCCACTTGAGATAAATTTATTCTTTAGTGAGTTATGCTCCCTCTCCCTCTGGGAGAGGGTTGGGGTGAGGGTACACAAGTCCGTAGGATATATTATGACCGACTCACAACCGCGTTTAAGTTTTGAATTCTTTCCGCCGAAAACGCCGGAAGGAAAAGAAAAACTGATTAAAGTGCGCGACCAGCTCAATGAATTTGAGCCGGATTTTTTTTCAGTAACCTATGGTGCCGGCGGTTCAACCCGCGATAACACCAAAGGTCTAATTACCCAATTTAAAAAGGAAGGGATTGCTGCCGCGCCGCATTTGTCATTTGGCAATGACGATGAAGCGACGATTTTGCAATTACTTAATGAATACAAAGCCGCTGGTGTGGATCGCATTGTTGCCCTGCGTGGCGATGTACCTTCTGGGATGGGCGGAACCGGTCAATTGGTTTACGCCAATGAATTAGTTGCGTTTATTCGCAAGCACTTTGGTGCACATTTTCATTTAGAAGTTGCTGCTTACCCAGAAATTCATCCACAAGCTAAAAGCTATGGTGATGATGTTGGGTTTTTGAAAGGTAAGTTTGATGCCGGTGCGAATAGCGCCATCACCCAATACTTTTTTAATCCCGATGCCTATTTCTATTTTATGGAGCAATGCCATAAAGCGGGCATTACTCAACCGATTTATCCAGGCATTATGCCCATCATTAATTACCGCAACCTAACACGCTTCTCGGATTCTTGCGGTGCAGAAATTCCACGTTGGTTGCGCAAAGCTTTAGAAAATTATGGCGATGATGATGCAAGCCTAAAAGCCTTTGGCGTAGATTTGGTGACCGAGTTGTGCGAAGTGCTGCTAGAAAATGAAGCCCCCGGTTTGCACTTCTATACCATGAACCAAACGGAACCCACCGCACAAATCGTAAAAAATTTGGGCTTGGTGCCAGTAGAGTAAGTGATGACGAGAGGCGCCATATGGCGCCTTTTATTTTTGGCGTTTAGCTTGAATGAAAGAATTTGTAAGCTGGAGTAAAGATGTCGAATCAAGATCATTGGCAAAGGGTATATACCACCAAAGCAACTGATGCAGTGAGTTGGTATCAAGTACATGCCAGTACCTCGCTGCAGTTTATTCAGGCAACGGGTGTAAATGCTTATGCGGCGATAATTGATATAGGCGGCGGCGCTTCAAACTTAGTTGATGATTTGCTTTTACTGGGGTTTAACAATCTAAGCGTATTGGATATTTCTGCGGCTGCACTCGCAGTAGCACAAGAACGTCTAACGCAGAATTTAGCACTTATTGAAAAAGTAAAATCTATTGCGTGGATTGCAGCTGATGTTACCCAAGCCGAACTTGCAGAAAACAGCATAGATATTTGGCACGACCGTGCAGTTTTTCATTTTTTAACTACGCCAGAAGACCGCAAGGCTTATAAAACTCTCTTGCACAACACCCTAAAACCCCAAGGCCATTTTATTATCGCAACCTTTGCGGAAGATGGCCCCACCCAGTGTAGTAGCTTACCTGTGATGCGTTATAGTGCTGAAGAGTTATTTGCGGAGTTTAGCGATAATTTCATTGTGCGTGGCTCAGCTAAAGAAACACACAACACGCCGTTCAATACGACACAAAACTTTGTGTACCTTCGCCTTCAGAAAAAGTAATTATTATGTATAGCCATCACATTGGCTTGGCACTATTTTATGCAGCCCCAAGTCGATTCTTTTATTGCCCCGCCATGTCATGCCGAAATAGAAGTTCTCTTTCAAGACGAACATCTGCTTTTAATTAACAAGCCCAATGGTTTGCTGAGTTTGTCAGGTAAAAACCCACTCAATAAAGATTCAGTGCATTTTCGTTTGGTGCGGGATTTCCCAACGGCAACTTTGCTTCATAGATTAGATTTTGGCACATCGGGCATGATGATTGTGGCTTTGAATAAAACAGTGAATGCAGACATTGGGAAGCAGTTTCAGTTGGGGTTGATCAATAAAACTTATACGGCGGTTTTATACGGGCATCTAACGGAAGATAGGGGGTTGATTGAATACCCCATCGCAAAAGATGTAGATAATTTTCCGCTACAAAAAATCTGTTATGCAACAGGCAAAAAAGCAGTTACGCAGTATCAAGTCATTGAGCGCATGGATAATCCGCCGCGAACGCGTGTTTTATTTTTTCCTGTTTCAGGTCGCACACATCAGTTGCGTATTCACAGCCGGGAGCTTGGCTACCCGATCTTAGGTTGTGATCTTTATAAGAATGAAGAGTCTTTTGCTATGGCGGAACGCCTGCTTCTTCATGCTTTGAGTATTGAATTTATTCATCCCGTAACCCAAGAAAAAATCCAAAGCATTTGCCCCTGTCCTTTTTAGTTCTTGCATCTGCCAAAGGTTATTTTTTATCCATCAAATCTTTTAGTTGTGCGAAGGGATTAGAAGTCGCTGGTGCAATTTCTTTGGCTTTGGTAGAGCCGTATAAAATGTGCTCATGGAGTTTTGTGTGTTCATTATCGTGGCAATAAAGACACAGTAATTCCCAATTGCTGCCATCGGCAGGGTTGTTATCGTGATTATGATCGCGGTGGTGAACAGTGAGTTCGCGGATATTTTTAGAGCCAAATTCGCGCGCGCAGCGGCCGCAAATCCACGGGTACATTTTTAAGGCGCGCTCACGATAGCCTTGCTCGCGCTGCAAATAGTTTTGGCTTGCGCCGTGTTTATTGTCGCTGGTTGGGTTTGCCATAAGTGACTCGCGGTTCTTAAATGGTATTGATCAGAAAAAGGGATAAGTGGGTTATTTTTGGCAAGCTACGCAGTAGACCGTAGTTCTATCCATCATGCGTATTTCTTTTAATAGCTTACCGCACTCAGTACAAGCTTCTCCGCCTCGGCCATAAACCAAAAGTTGCTGCTTGAAATAGCCCGGTTTGCCATCGCCGCCCACAAAATCCCGCAAGGTTGTTCCACCTTGTTCAATGGAACGGCTGAGTACAAATTTAATATCCCTAACCAAGTCCTCACAGTTCTTGCGCGTAAGGGTGCACGCCTTGCGGATGGGTTTAATACGTGACATAAATAGCGATTCGTTCGCGTAAATATTACCAACGCCCACCACCAAATGGCTGTCCATAATAAATTGCTTCACCGCTTGGATACGCTTACGGCTGCGTTTAAAAAGATAGTCTGCGGTGAATTCATCGGTCAGTGGCTCTGGGCCAAGTTTGGCCAGTAGCTTGTGCTCATGCGGCTCACCTTCCACCCACAGTAAACAGCCAAAGCGGCGCGGATCGTGGTAACGCAGGGCGATATCGCCAAATACCCAATCGAAATGATCGTGAGCATTGGGGGGCATATCTGCTGCCACAATCCGCAAGCTGCCGGACATACCTAAGTGAATCAACGCATGGCCTTGAGCAAACTGGAATAGGAGATATTTGCCGCGTCGGCTGATGCCGAGCAGGGTTTGTTGGGCGATAAGCTCGCTGAGTTCTGGGGAGATAGGCCAGCGCAAACGTGCTTGGCGAATTACCACCTGAGAAATTTTACGTTGTAATGTATGCGGCGCTATTCCGCGTAGGGTTGTTTCTACTTCGGGTAATTCAGGCATGTGGCTTATAACTTCAAAATGAAAAATAGAGTTTATGTTGCCAGAAACTGTAGCTCTTATGGCAAAAAGAGTGGCTTCCTAGCAATCTAGTGAAAATTTGTTGTGTAAAAATTGGCCTTCTTTTGCTTGTGTGATACAGTTCACATTACTTGCGACTGCGGGACTACATGTATATGAAGTTTGGCGCAAACTTCGCCGAGCGGTTAATGTTTTATCACTAGAATTCTCGGTTTTACTTCAATTATTATTTTTTGAGCTCTTCTTTTATGAACAGGATTTTTACATTTGCTTTCGTTATTGCTGCTTTAGGCCTCTCTGCCGGTGCAAATGCTGGCGTTATCGCCACCGCTGAATTACCAAACGTGTTTGAGTCAAGTGTTGCCGATGCAACTAAAGTGACATTTGATGGTGTTAATGCTTGCACGGGTTACGCAACCTGTTCAAATTTAACGGTAGTACAAGGTAATTCATCTGGCGTTTATGCAACACCATATTTGGATTCGACTAAGTACTCTACTGTTTCTGGCGGCCAAACTTCTACCTTCAATCTGGGTTTTGCAGCTGATTATTTTGGCCTGTATTGGGGTTCAATCGACAGCTACAACACCATTAGCTTTTATTTAGGTAATAGTCTTGTACAAAGCTTCAGCGGTACCCCTGTTGCTGGCTTGCTGCAAGATGGCGGTCAAACAAGCTGGGCTTCAAACCGTTACATTAACTTTAACTTTGTTAATGCAACCTTTGACAAAGTATTGTTGATCAGCGGTTCTAACGCTTTTGAAACAGACAACCACGCTTTCCGCAAGGCATCAGTGTCAGAGCCAATGACCTTAGTGTTGATGGGTTTAGGCCTGTTTGGTTTGGTAGCGGCACGCCGTTTCAAGCGCGCTTAATCAGCCTTGGTTGTAAAGAAACCCGCTTCGGCGGGTTTTTTATTGTCTGGATTTTAGCGGCTTAACTTGCTTGAGTAACTGCATTCACTTTTAAGATTAAATTCAACTGATTGCTAATCAGTTGAAAGTCTTCAAACTGACGGGCGGTTAATTTTTGTTCGGCGCCGTCAGCATAGAGAATCGCCAGCAGACGCTTATCAATTTTTAAAGGAGCCAGCATCAAATCACCCTTGGTGGCGAGTACTGCCAGAGCTCCCAGAGGTTTTGGGCCTTCCGACGGTTGGTACCAGACCGCCTGCTGCACACGTAAGAACTCGTGTAACAATTCACCTTTGTGCAATTTATCCAGCTCAATGCGAATCGTTTGTCGCCATACGCTGGTACCTTTGCCTG
>CAUOQW010000201.1:0-5404 GCA_963506825.1 uncultured Cellvibrio sp. | reverse complement strand
CTACTAGCTTTTTGAAAGCCTCAATGCGGTCTGCAGTATCAGTAACTATTATGGAGTTTGTGCGCTCATCGACAATAGCCTGACCACGATTAGATAGAACACTTCCAGTGGATTGACTACCTCCACCGCCAGCACCTCCTGTACGCCCACCAAACAAAGAAAACATTTCTTTTGCATTTGCATAACGCACACGTAGATATTCAGTTCGCAAAGGCGCCAACTCTTCCAATTGCTTTCTAGTAGATAATTCCTGACGTTCTCGCTCAGCGATTTCCGCCGCAGGCGCAATCATCATAACGTTGCCGTCTACACGCTTATCCAATCCCTTTGTTTTCAGCACCAATGAGAGCGCTTGGTCCCAAGGCACATTTTCTAAGCGCAAGGTTATGCGACCTTGAACCGTGTCACTTGCCACTAAATTGAGCTCTGTAAAATCAGCAATGATCTGCAATACAGCTCTGATTTCAATATCCTGAAAGTTAAACGATAACTTCTCACCACTAAATTGGAAATCTCTTTTCTTATCTTCCTTTTCTTGCTCAGTCAATGGCTTAACACTGAGCACATACTCATTGTCAGTTTGGTAAGCCATATAATCAAACTCACCACTCGCGGCAACATTAAGTGTAGAGTTTGCACCCTCTTGAGAAGCATTAACAATCGTCACGGGAGTTGCAAAATCAACAACATCTAAGCGACGACGCAACTCATTAGGCATAGCTACATTTGCAAATGACAACTTTACACCAGAACCTGTACCAACCAGATCAGCGCTCACATGCGGAACAGATAGCGTAACTACAATTCTACCTTCACCAGCCTGCCCCCGACGAAAATCGATATTTGATATAGATGGCTGACCAACTTTATTAAGTGTTACGGACGGCTTTTTATTGGCTACATCTATAGATTTAGGGGCAGTTGCCTTTCCTGCTATATTCGCCCCCCGATTTGCACCAACCTCAACAACAAACGTATTGCCGTCTTTTCTCGTAGTATATGAGGTCAACTCATTCAAATTTAAAATTAAACGAGTGCGTCCCTCTGTGGATAACAGCATGGCACTTTGACCATTATCAAAAGCGAGCGGAAAACGACGTTCTTTCAGCTCACTAACAGAATCAGGAAAGTCCAAAACAATACGAGCAGGTTTCTCTATCGTATAGCCCTTAGGATCTGGCGGTGCATCACTAAATTGCACTCTGACCTCAAAACGCTCACCTGGAAGCTCTGCGGTATTAAATGCATTGATAGAGTTTGCCAAACCTAGAGGTGAGAACAAGCAAAGTATTAATAAAATTTTATTGCGCATATTTAACCCCAATAAGAACAGAACACGCATGACTGATTATTCCTTTGCAACGAGCCTAATAATTCTGGGACGTTCGACCCAGCCATTCGAGCCATCAGCAATAATCTCCATAATTTCTAGTTGCGTTTTTTCTGTAGAAATAATCTTGCCGAAACTTTTACCCATGTAATTCCCGACGGTAACCGGAGTAACTTTACCCTGTCCATCATCGATTAAAGCCCAGAGCTTTCCTGACTTAGATAAGGTGCCCACCATACTCAAACTGACAATATTGAACCCCTCTAAATACTCCTTCTCACGGGTCAAATCAGGCTCAACAGTACGACCACCTTTGGTCTCTTTTTCAATGGGCGCTGGGCGCTCAAAAGGACTACGTAAAGTCATAGCACTATAGGCAAAGGGTTGATAAGGCTTAAAGGGCGGCAAGGGATCTATCTGCCCCTGCGGCCTACGTTTTGCCTCAGCCATAAAATCTCGCAAATCTTGTTGATCTGATGAGGAACTACAAGCAGATAAAAATAAAACCATGACAAGAAACTCAGCCAACAGCAGGATAGATTTCATTTTCACTTCCCCTGTGTTTTATATTTATAAGTTTTTGCGGCTATTTGCATATTCAATAAACCACCACTTTTCTTGGTGATCGAATAATTATGCAAAGTGACAATACGTGGCATAGAGGCTATACCGCTAATGAAACCAGCCATATCATGATATCCACCATCGACATTTATTCTAAAAGGCACCTCAATATAGAACTCAGCCGCTCTTTCACTTTCCATCGTAGTCGCGTTTATTGTTAAACCGCTTTCACGGCCTTTTGATCCTATATCATCAAGAAGACCCGGCACCTGTGAATCGCTTGGCAAGCGACTCAACAATGATTTAAATGTTTTATCCATTTCAACCATTTGAGCTTTGTAAGCATCCAAGTTAGCCGCCTCAAAACTTTTGGTTTCATAAGACTTGCGCAATGAAATTTCTTTAGCTCTAACCTCCTCCAGCTCATCATTTAAATCACTAATTTTTACGTAATAAGTTAACGCAAAAATAGCAAATACCAGCAAGATCAACACAAACGCTTTTGCTGGCACAGGCCACACGCCCATTTTGTCAAAATCGACATTATTGGGATCGAAGTTTTTAATTTGCTCTAGCGTATCTTTCATCGCCATTTTTATTTGCCTCCCGCATTTTTAGTAGTTGCAGGACTAGCGCTGGGTTTATCATTAGAGTTCAGAATAGCCGTCATGTCAGGCTCAACTGTGCTCACAGTCATTTTAAAGGCTTGCGCCTGTTCACCCTCGCTAGGCACAGCAATCACGGAGGTTAAGTTTGGACCAGCAAACCAATCAGATGCATCAAGATTACGCATTAAAGTTGCAACGCGATTATAGGACTCAGCGATTCCCTCCAAACTCAAAACGTTTCCATAACTACTCAACATAGTAATGTGAACACCGTCAGGAATTGAACGGACAAAGTTATCAAAATATCTAACAATTAACGGACGGGTACCTTGTAAATCCTGAATAATCTTTATACGCGCCAGTAAATCATCACGAACCTTTTTAAGGTCGGCGATTTCTTTAACCTGCTTATCAAAATTTGCGATTTCAGTTTCTAGCAAATGATTTCGCGCTTGCTGATTCTCAATAGATGATTCGACACTCACTACCCATAGATAAGCAAAAAAACCAGACAGTAAAACTATGCCACCAATAATGGCGAGGAACTGTTCTTTTTTCTCTTTGCGATAGGCTTCACGCCACGGCAATAAGTTAATCTTTGCCATTAGTCGAAACTCCTCATCGCAAGGCCAGTCACAATCATGAGCGATGGCGCATCATTAGCCAGAGATACTGCATTCACGCGCGACGATACCGACATGCGTGCAAATGGATTTGCCACCACAGTTTGTGTGCCTAATTTTTCTTCAATCAGATTAACCAAACCTTCCAGCGACGCGACACCGCCAGCAAGAATGATGTAATCCACATCGTTGTATTGGCTTGCAGAGAAGAAGAATTGGAGTGAGCGAGTGACTTGTTGTACAACCGCCTCTTTGAATGGCCCTAAAACTTCGGATTCGTAATCGTCCGGTAAACCGCCCTGCTTCTTAGCGAGGCCAGCTTCTTCGCGCGACAAACCATAGCGGCGCTGGATTTCTTCCGTTAATTGTTTACCGCCAAACAACTGCTCACGGGTGTAAACCGTTTTCCCATCAACCAACACGCTCAGCGTGGTCATGGTGGCGCCTATATCGATAATTGCTACAACTTGGCCTTCCTGATCTTCAAGTTGCTCAGATATCAGCTCGAATGCTCGCTCCATACTGTAAGCTTCGATATCAACCTTTTCGGGAATAAGTTCTGACAGCTGCAAAACGCCTGCGCGCATTTCAACGTTTTCACGACGGCAGGCTGCTAACAACACTTCAACCTGTTCGGGGTTACGCGGGGATATACCCTGCACCTCGAAATCGATCGCAACCTCCTCCAAAGGGAAGGGAATATACTGATCAGCTTCCAAAGAAATTTGGGTTTCCATGGCGTCATCGCTTAAACCAGCCGGCAAGTCGATCAACTTAGTAATCACTGCCGACCCAGCCACCGCAACGGCGGCATGCTTAAGCTTGGTTTTGGATTGCTTAACCATAGATCGAATGACCTCGGCTACCGCCTCTTGGTCATTGATATTTTTCTCAACCACCGCATTGGGTGGCAGGGCCTTGACCGCATAGGTCTCAACTCGGTAACGATCACCGTGCCGAGTGAGTTCCAATAGTTTTACCGAGGTTGAACTGATATCCAACCCGATAACCGGTCTCGCTTTTTTTTCGAGGAAGCTTAAAATGCCCATTTTTCTATCTATATCCGTAACTTAGACGTTGTTTATGTTATAGCACTTTAACTTAAGCCTGCAACAAACAGATGAATATGTAAACAGTCAAAAAGCTCGTATAATGCCGGCCAATCGCTACAAATTCGCTAACCTATTAATTCTCTTAGAAAAAATGTTAAATAAAAAATCCCTATTCAGTATTGTTTTTTGGTTGTTACTTGCAGGCACAAGCGTTACCGCGGTTACATTCGCAGGGCTTTACCTATATTTAAGCCCCAAACTACCACCCGTCGATAGCCTTCGACAGGTTAAATTACAGACCCCATTGAGAGTTTATTCAAGTGACGGGAAACTTATTGGTGAGTTTGGTGAACAGCGTCGCACCCCGTTGAAATATAACCAGATTCCGCCGCTTTATCTGAAGGCATTATTGGCGGCAGAAGACGCCGAATTCTTCGAGCATCATGGCGTTTCTCTAAAAGGCATGTTGCGCGCAGCTTCACAAATCTTAAAATCGGGCGAGATTCAGTCCGGCGGCAGTACACTTACGCAACAATTAGCGCGTGATTTCTTCTTGAGCCGTAAGCAAGTCTTTTCCCGCAAATTCAACGAAATCCTACTTTCAATACAAATTGAGCAAGAGTTCACAAAAGAAGAAATTTTAGAGCTCTTCAACAATAAAATGTTCTTTGGCAACCGTGCCTATGGATTGCAAGCAGCGGCACAGATTTACTACGGCAAGGATGTACAAGAATTAACCATAGCACAGAACGCTATGATCGTCGGAATCCTCAAAGCCCCTTCTGCCTACAACCCGATTGCAAACCCCAAGCGCGCAATGACCCGCCGTAACTGGATCATCGGCCGCATGTACGAGCTGAAATTCATTGAAAAAGCAGCTTACGATGTAGCAATTCGCGAACCGAATACCGCCACCATCCATGGTAGCGGTCAAGAAACACAAGCCCCCTATATTTCTGAAATGGCGCGCAAAGAAGCGATTGATCGCTTTGGTGAGGCAGCCTATACAGATGGCTATAAGGTCTACACAACCGTTGACAGTTCCATGCAGGCCGCCGCTCAAGCAGCCGTGGTTAATGGTCTGATGAATTACGACGAGCGCCACGGTTATCGAGGTCCAGAGCGTCGCCTAGCAGAATCGACCAGCTTGGAATTGGAGGATTGGCAGGATCAATTGCAGGCCATGCCTTCGTTGGGCGGGCTCGAAGCTATGGCCATTACTGCCGT
>CAUOQW010000200.1:0-5414 GCA_963506825.1 uncultured Cellvibrio sp. | reverse complement strand
TTTACCATCATAATCGGTACGGTCGGGTGAAAGGCCAGTTTCGGGATGGGCAGCTTTGTGGAACAAATTACGGCTCGCTTCTGCCGCTTTGGCCCAAAACGCACGCTCTTCTTTTGGAGCCCAGCGCGCCCAAAGTTCATAAAACGCAGGTAAATGATAGGACGGGTCAGTACCCGGAAGATTCGTTTCAGGCACAAAGCGAATCATCGCGTGTTCTTCATCCACCATGGGGCCAACGCTTACTTCACGCGGCGTGTTGCTGCGTCTAACCGGCGGCCAAGGCTTACCTTCTTTCACCGCTTTGGCTTGCTCGGTGCGATTGTTAGGGCTTGGCCAACCTGTGCTCGGTTCAACTGCTAGCGGACCATTCGCATGAACGCGGAAGGGCGTAGTGCCGGTTAACACGCCGTGGTGACGCATACCCTTTAGAATGATGTCCGCCTCGTTTTTGTAATTGTAAATGCCTTTACCGTTGCCCCAGCGATTAGCCGCGAAATATAACGACATAACGTAAAACATTTCACCGTCTGGTGCAGCGCTGGTAGAGCGCGGAGTGCCGTCAGTATTCATCGACCACGCAAAATAACCGCGCGATGGATTTTTGGGGTCGGTATTGAGCATGTAGGTTTTCGACCAGTTCCACAGCGCATCAAATTCACGCTTCTTACCCAACTGCACGGCGATCATCATGCCGTAGCTCAAACCTTC
This sequence comes from uncultured Cellvibrio sp., assembly GCA_963506825.1. Taxonomy (GTDB): domain Bacteria; phylum Pseudomonadota; class Gammaproteobacteria; order Pseudomonadales; family Cellvibrionaceae; genus Cellvibrio. The sequence goes on along the minus strand of CAUOQW010000200.1, from coordinate 4,706 downwards.
GCTGCGCGCATCGTTGTTGGCCCAATCGGTAATGTACGCCAGTGGGCCGTTTTCGTTTTCGCCGGTCTCAAAATAGACCCGCTCTTCCTGGCCATCACCATGAAAAAATTTCTGAAATGCGCTCTCGATACGCGCATGGGTTTCGGCGGGTGTTTTGTTCAAACGCTCAACAAATAGATTGGCGTAGCGCCCCGTTTTATAAGCTCCTGCGCCATCGTCTAGGCGTAGTACAGTTGCGGCCTCTTTTGCATTTGCAGAAGAGCTGGCATCGGCTGCAAATGCTGTGGTTGTCATGGTGCTGGCGGCAATTGCCATGGTGACGGCAATACCAAGGGTTTTAAGTTTCAACATGTCATTCTCTCTCGTTAGATGGTGCATTCGGTTGCGACACGGGAGTCGTTATGTGGTGGGCTAGTGTACATGCCAAAGCGTTAGTTGCTCCACGCAAAATTTATTGGCGAATTGTAAAGTTTTGATGAGAGGGAATTGAGCTTGATAATTCAAATTATGGAACCCATTCGATAGCTTGGAGCTGTTTTGGAAAACTGAATATAGCGGGCTATTAAACGCGATGATAAACCGGAGGCTATATGCAAAAGCAGATTAACTAATCTACTATTCCGAAAGTTAGTTAGCGCACCGATCCTAATATTATTCCTGTCATTATTAAATCACGGCTGCGTTTGTAAAATTGCGGAGTCTGAAATGTTTACAAAAACACGTAAACAAAATTTTATCCTATGAGGATTTTATTATGAGTCAGCATCCCGAAGACAAAAGTAAAAAATCAGGTGGTAAAAGTGAACCTGGAAAAGCAAGTAACGTAAAGAGCGGGCACGGTAACGCACGTGAAAAGAGCCCAAAGAAATAAGTTGCTTAAGCGATAGGTTGAAAGAAAGCCGCAGATTAAACGCTGCGGTTGTGTGGATGTGCGAGGAGAGCAAAGGAGAAATAGATTTAAACGTAGGTTGGGCAGTCATTCCCAACACCATCCTGCATTGCCGTCTGCCTAACAATTAAATACACGATGTTTAATAAAGAAGGGGAATTTGTGAACGAAAATGTTGGACATTGCTGCCCAAACTACCTGCTACCTGCCGTGAATAAATTGTTAGCGTGAATAATGAGTAAATAGATTAGTGCGCATACCGCAAACACATTACAGCCGTAGGTCATCTCTGCGACATTGGATTGCAAGTGGAAATTATCTGACCCGCCTAGCTCAAAGAACCAATTGTAGTCTCCGTTGCTACCGACACACTTAATGGCCATGCCCGTGAACCATTGTATGAAAGGCTCGGTGATGAGAAAATTGGCACCTGCAAAGCAAACAAAATCGCAGCCCATGTTTTGGCGTAATTTTTATTTTTCCAAAGTGCGACACCAATTACAGCTGTAAAAAAATAAAGTGCTGCGAGTGCAGCAGCTGAAAATAATTTTATCCAGTTGTGGAGAGAAAGCGGGTAGGTCGTGAGGATGGATATTAGAGTTCCGCCTAGGCCACCAACAATAAGTGCAGCGGCAAAAAATCGGGATACCCATAACCATTTAGTTTTTATGCGTAAGATCATTCTGGTGTGGTGTCCGTTTTTTTAACTTTCTTAAATTTATCGGTGGCTTGTTTAAGAATTATCGCCGCTTGCAGAATTTCATCAATATAAGGAACAGGGTCCGGCACAAAATAATTGATCGCAAACAACACCACGTTAATCCATAGCGGAAAGAAAAAAGTGACAAGGAGTAATAAACCGTAAATAAGGTAAGGCATTTTCTCCTCCGAATATATTTTATTTCTGACTTGTTTGATTTTGCACTTAATTCGCTTTTCCAACCTGCACGATAGCAATATTATCTTTCATAACACAAACGGGCCAAAAGGCCCGTTTAGTTAATCGTTCTCTTACTGAACCGCTAAAAACGTCGGTCTCGGTACTTTGGTTTGTACGCCGGTATATTCCAATTGCCCGTTTTCCAACACATTCATAACTGCCACATTATCTGACTCTTGGTTAGCCACTAATATTTTCTTTGCATTTTCTAGCAGCAAAAAGAAACGCGGTACTTTGCCTTGGCTGTTAATGGTTTGCGCTAGGGTTATGCGGCCATCATCTGCGATATTAAAAACGGAAATGCTGTTTTCATCGCCACGGTTCGAGGTGTAAACGTGTTTGCCGTTTGCGCTGATAACAATATGCGCGGCGGTATTTTTGCCGTTAAAGTCTGCGGGTAAGGTCGAAACTTTTTGCACTTCAGTTAGTTTTCCAGTGGAATCTTGTTGTGTGAACGACAAGGTGTTGCTTAATTCGTTAACCACATATACCCAAGGTTTTTTCGGGTGAATGGCTAAGTGGCGAGGGCCATCGCCGGGTGTTGCGTTATAGGCAACTTGGCCGTCGGCTAATTCACCTTTTTTGTTTTGTGGATACCACATTATTTTATCGATACCTAAATCCACCACATAAACGCCGGTAGATTTATCGGCTAATTCTGACCAACCCGCCCAATGCGCGTGCGCAGCTTCTTGGCGTTTAGTATTGGGGCCAGTGCCTTGGTGTTGTTTTACTTGCGGCTCGCCTTGGGGTAGGCCTTTTTTATCCAGCGCGTATACCGCTAAATTGCCAGAGCTATAGTTGGCGACTGCCAGAAATTTTCCGTCTTTACGTTTAGCAACATAACAAGGCGATTTACCCGCAGTGGATACTTTTTGTAGGAAGGTTAATTCACTGTTTTCGTTTTGGTTGAAAGTGAGTAATTGGCCACCTTCGGCTTCACCCACAAAGTACCAGAGGTTTTTATTTTTTAATCCGAACGAGGGATTGGTGGCTTTAGCGAGTAATTGCAATTCCCCGAATTGATTGGTAGCTGCATCAAACGTCAGCCCATACACACCTTCACCACCGGTATTGGTGTAACCACTCGCGATAAGTTTAATACTGGGTGATGCGCTGTAAGCCGTTGTAGCGAAACCGAAGCTTAATGCAAGGCTCAAGAGGTAAGCCGAAATACGTTTCCTGGTTTGCATGGGTTTGGCGTTTTGCATAAAGAGTTCCTTGTTATTAATGTTGGAGAATTTTTTTGTGCTTGCAGATAGTTAAAAAGCGCACTAAAACCAAATTTAGTGCGCTTTTTTAGTTGTTTGCTTGGTCGCTCTTATTGCTAAGGCATTGTCAACAAACTGACTATTAAGACTTTGCTTTAATAGCGTCTAGCGTATCAAGGAATACTTTTTGGTTAGCCAAAAAGGTTTCTTGGTTGGCAAGAAATTGTTCTTGGTTTGCTAGGAATCTTTGTTGGTTAATTAATATTAACTTCAACTGGCCAATTGCACCGCTCACCAAGCCTAAGGTGCCAAGGGCAATGGCTAAATCTGATACGCCGAACAGTGCAAGCCCTGATGCAATAACCAACATTGACCAGAAACAAATATTGAAACCTTTGTATTGGCTCTCTAAATCTACTTTAAGTACGCTTTCTAGCATTTGGTGTTCTCTCTTTTTTATGTGACTACTTAATATGTCTGGCTGTCTAACACTTGTGTGACAGGTTGCTAAATAACCAAACCCATGACTTCATCTTACAAAATAAAACATTATTCGATGTAATTTTCAATGCTCGGGCAAGAGCATACCAAATTACGGTCGCCGTACACATTATCAATCCGGTTTACTGTAGGCCAGACTTTGTGGTTTTTCAACCATGCAGCTGGGCGGCCTGCGGTTTCGCGTGAATAGGCGCGAGTCCAATTATCTTCCATCACATCGTCTTGCGTGTGCGGGGCATTGTGCAATGCGCTTGCTTCGGCACTCACTTCACCGTTAATGACTTGTGCAATTTCTTTGCGAATAATCAGCATGGCTTCAATGAATTTATCCAATTCCACTTTTGATTCAGATTCGGTAGGTTCAATCATCAATGTGCCCGCCACCGGGAATGACATAGTTGGCGCGTGAAAACCGAAATCCATGAGGCGCTTGGCGATATCTTCTTCGCTAATGCCGCTGGCTTCTTTGAGTGGACGCAAATCTAACAAGCATTCGTGCGCAACAAAACCGTTGGTGCCTTTGTAGAGAATGGGGTAGGCCTCTTCGAGTTTTTTGGCAACGTAGTTGGCGTTCAGCATGGCGAACTCGGTGGCTTGACGCATGCCGACGGCGCCCATCATTTTAATGTACATCCAGCTAATCGGCAGAATGCTCGCTGAACCCCATGGTGCTGCAGAAATAGTGCCGTTCGCAGGATCTGTACCCGGTACGCTTTGCACATTGTGGCCAGCAAGGAACGGCGCCAAGTGTTTGCCTACACCGATAGGGCCCATGCCGGGGCCGCCGCCGCCGTGTGGAATACAGAAAGTTTTATGCAAGTTGAGGTGCGATACATCGCCGCCGAATTTGCCCGGTGCGGCTACGCCAACCAGTGCGTTCATATTGGCGCCGTCGATATACACCTGACCGCCGACCGCATGAACCATATCGCACAATTGCGTGATGCCTTCTTCAAATACTCCGTGCGTGGATGGGTAGGTCACCATGATGCAGGCGATTTGTTCGCCATAGGTGGCAATCTTGTCGGCCAAATCGCTCAAGTCCACGTTGCCTTTGTTGTCGCAGGCAACCACCACCACTTTATAACTAACCATTTGCGCAGAGGCTGGGTTGGTGCCGTGGGCAGATGCAGGAATCAAACAAATATCGCGGCTCTCGCCTTTG